>JAHEAD010000003.1 GCA_019721075.1 Candidatus Sysuiplasma jiujiangense | reverse complement strand
AGGAACATTGCACATTCGGGCATAAACGGCATACGCCTCCAGTACAGGATTGAGAGGGACTGGAGGCACAATACTGCTGGAGAGGAGCATGAGATAAGGCGCCTCTATCAGAAATACCATGACGATGCCTGCTTCAAAACAGGCGCAGCAATCACGGATATGCTCATCTTTCTGTACAACCGGGGCGAGTATGAGGCCGTGGGCTCATACTTCCGCAACAGTGTCATGGCCGTGGCGGAAACAGACCCGGACGGCCATGCTCGCATCTGCAACGAGCGAAGCGGCAGGACCGAGGGTATGGTGGCGGTGACCAAATCCACAACATCCATGGACGCCATACCATACAGGCGCGGCAGGAAGTGGTTCGAACGCTCATGCCACTTCACTTTCATCGGAAAGATATTTGCTGCACTTGTGAGACTGCAGCACGGCATCAAAGCGCATCTCGGCTCACTGACATACATAACATAGTTTCCAGGCCGCAGCAGAGGACAGCTGTGGCCACATCAGACGCAACATGGTGTTTATGGAGAACCGGCATGTAAGAAGGGAATAAAGATTACGGAAGGGCAAATCTGTACGACCCCACAACCGGTGCAGCCGCGACTGAAACATTTAATGTGTGGTGTTCATTGGTCCTGTCTGGTTAGCAATGCACAGACCGGAAGTCACGATTAATTGTGCAGCCTCAATTGACGGGAAAATCTCCTCTCCCGGCAGAACGCATCTTACGCTTTCGGGCAGAGAGGATATGAAAAGAGTTATGAAGCTTCGGGCGGCGCACGACGCCATTGCAGTTGGTGTAAACACTGTTATATCGGACAATCCTTCGCTTACAGTTCGTGGCGTAAGGTCGGGAAAACGTCCTGTCAGAGTTGTATTCGACTCCAGGGGACGCACTCCTGCCGAAGCGAAAATTTTCGACGGCAATGCCAAAACAATTATTTTCACCGCCGTGGGCACGCACATGAAATCTGCGGCTGCTGAAGTCATAAGCTGCGGAAAGGAGCGTGTTGATATTGTCAGAGCTCTGTCAATACTTTACAGGATGGGAATCAGGTCGCTTCTGGTTGAAGGCGGAGGAGAACTGATATTCAGCTTTATCTCGTTTCATCTTGTCGATACGCTCATGATATACACCTCGCCGGTTGTCATCGGGGGACGGACCTCACCCACAATCGCAGACGGCACCGGCTTTAAGGGAGGAAAAATGCTGGAAAGGTTAAGGCTCATCCGACTCACAAAGCTCGGCACAGGCTATCTCGCCGAATACCGCCCCCTTTGAACTCAGGACTGAACATTCTTTTAGTGGTCAACCGATCACCGGCTGGGCGGCATGAATAATTCCGGTCAGGCTGACATGAACAGTGAAAGCATGAACAGTGAAAGTGCGGAGCCACGGTTCCTTGCCGACAGGATGCTGGGCAAGCTGGCGCGCTGGCTCAGGATACTGGGTTTTGATACTGAATATGCGGACGACACACGAGACGTGGAGATAGCGCGGAGGGCTGCAGAGGAATCAAGAATACTCCTCACAAGAGACAGAGAACTTTCCGCAAACAGAAAGATTCGGGCAATCTACATTCCCGGTATCGAAATAGAGGACCAGTTGATAACAGTGATGAATACGCTGGGCGTCACACCTCATATAAAAACTGTCAGATGCACCCTCTGCAACAGCACTCTGTCCGTAATAACTCCTGCCGAGGCATCCGCGGAGACTGGAGCAGGGATAGCTTCAAGACATGAAGTATTCTACAAATGCGTACGATGTGGTAAAATATACTGGCAGGGTTCGCACTGGGATCGGATATTCAGGACAGTCGCTGCACTCGGAGCCAAATGTGCTGAAGATGAAACATGAGGGTGGGCCCAATCATGAAGAAGTTCTTGTTCTCAGGGAATTCCAGTCGAAAGGCATTACTGGAACGGAGGTTGCCTGTTGAATAGATGGCTGCCTTTGACGTTGTTTGTCCTTCTCTTTACCGCCGCAGCGATTACCATGATTGCGGGCGTCCTGACAGGGCAACTGGGTCTGGCGGTGGTTTTTATATTTCCTGTAATTTACGGCAGCGGTCCATTTGCGGTAATTGCAGTAATCCTGATATTCGCCGCTTTTGTTGCGCTGCTTCCCCTGCTCATGGCATTTCCCGAATACAGGAACAGCGAAACCAGTGATTTTTTCAAGCATCAGAATGTATCCACGGTACAACCTCCCGATCAGGAAGAGTTTTCGGGAAATGAGGTAACTCCGCGGAGAACCGGAAGGTTGGGAGGCGTGATATTTATCGGCCCCGTGCCTATAATCTTTGGCAGCGACACGAAAATTCTCCGTTACATGTTTGCTGCTGCCGGAATAATGGCTGCGCTCATTCTGATACTATTTCTTTTCGGCATATTCTGAGCATAGACTCCTTGCCGCGTCGTCAGCGGTCAGTCCCTTTTGCATCTCGCTTCTGAGAAAAGACATAAGGTCAATGTATGCGGAAAACGGCAGTTTCCTTCGCCTCAGGACTTTTCCAAGCGTCCTCTCAAACGTTTCATCCTTTCTTCTTCTCTCGATTGTTTCTGAGAGTACATCAATTAGTTCCCTGCTGATTTCCATTTTGATACTTCCTCAAGGAAGTTGATGAATATCTGCAATCCGTTTTCAGTATCTTCGACCTCAGGATGGAACTGAACACCGAATATCTGCCTGTCTGCAGACATCATCGCCTCTATCTCACACACACCCGTCCTTGCCAGGGAAACGAAACCCGGCGGCAGTGCTTTTACCTCATCCTTGTGCGACTCCCAAACAGTAAATGAAGGCGGCAACCCTGCAAGTATCCCCCTGTTCTCTATTACCTCAAGTCGTGCCCTTCCGTATTCGGCGCTCAGACCGCGTCCCACCTTTCCGCCGAGATGGTGGGCAAGAAAATGATGACCTACACAGATGCCCATTACTGGCCCAGGGAACAAGTCTACGAATTTGCCTGCGTTGCCCATTCTCTCCGGCTGAAGACCGACGCTGGGGGAACCACCGCTAAGGACTATTCCGTCTGCATTTGCAATCTGTGAAAAATCGGCAGTGTTCGGGACGATTTTGACCACTGCGCCAAGATCCCTGATAACCCTGTATTCCCTGTGCGTCCACTGCCCCCCGTTATCAATCACGGCAATATCGATCCCGGAATAATCTTTTTCACTCATTACCGGCTGCCATTTGCGTTATTAGATTAAGTTCTTTGTGCTCATATTGTGATAGGTAGTACGGCAGGGGAAAGGTGGATGGATGCAGGCGCTGTTCCTTTGCAGCACTGCGAAAACTAAAGACTTATCATAATATAGTGCAATACATCCATGTTACCTGGCAGGGAGAGCGCATCAGGATGCCTGAAGATATAGTCACCAAACTCACACGCGAATCATTTAAGCTGATGGACACCGAGAGTGTTTTCGTCCAGGCGATGCAGGATATCGTCAAGGACGAAATAAAAAAAAGGATAATGTCGAGGATCGAGAAAGATCCGGCATTGAAGGAACAGATAAAGATCGCTGTTGAGGATCTTATTGAAGCCAGAATAAAGGAGGGGTATGCCATGATGCGCCTGGGTAAGATAGCTGCAAGAATTGGCCTTGAGATGATACCGCCTGACATGAAGGAGGATGTTACCCGCGAATTCACTTCCATAATCGAACGGGAGATTTCGGAGATATTCCAGAAGATATCCTGATTTTTCCTCTTCAGTTCTAAGTGCCGTTATTCTGCTTCAGTAGCAATTAAAATAATAACGCTCTTCAATACATGCCCGGTTCTGGTGGTTCAACGGATAAGGATATTCTCGAGAAGGGAATCAGGCGGATCGAATGGGCTAAAACGCATATGGACGTCCTTTCTCTGACTTCCAGGCGAATAGCAGAAAGGGGTATGCTTAAAGGTCTGAAGATCGCGATGGCCCTTCATGTCGAAGCTAAAACTGCATGCCTTGCCCTGGCGCTTAGAGAGGCCGGTGCTGAAGTAAGGCTTGCCAGCTGCAATCCGCTGTCCACGGACGATTCTGTGTCTTTAGCCCTGAACGGGCATTTCGGTCTCGAAACGCATGCCAGAAAGGGTGAAACCGGTGAAGAGTATTATTCCAATCTGAACTCCGTGCTGGACATTAGACCAGATATACTCATTGATGACGGAGCGGATTTGATAGCGATGGTGCATACGGGAAGAAAGGAACTGCTTGGAAAAATCATCGGAGGGAATGAGGAGACGACAACAGGCGTCGTCAGGCTCAAGGCGATGGCAAATGAAGGAAAACTGCGTTTTCCTGTTCTCGCAGTCAACGATTCGTACATGAAATATCTCTTTGACAACAGGTATGGAACAGGGCAGTCATCTTTTGACGGCATAATGAATGCAACCAACCTCCTTCTTGCAGGCAAAAGGACAGTCGTTGCCGGATACGGCTGGTGCGGAAGAGGCATAGCCCAGAGAGCACGCGGTATGGGCGCAATTGTTACCGTCACGGAGATTGATCCCGTCAAGGCAGTTGAGGCAAACATGGACGGTTTCGAGGTTTCCAGCATGGACAGGGCCATCGCAAATGCCGACTTCGTCATTACAGCCACCGGCTGCAGGGATGTGGTGACATACGATCACATGCTGAAGGCAAAAAGCGGCTGCATTCTTTCCAATGCGGGCCACTTCAACTTGGAGATAGATGTTGAAGCGCTTCGAAAGAAGAGCAGCGGAAAGCAGGTCAGGGAATATGTGGAAGAGCATACGCTTGAAAACGGGAAAAAGATCAATCTGCTCGCCGATGGCCGCCTGGTCAATCTCGTAGCAGGACAGGGGCATCCCGCTGAAATAATGGATCTGAGCTTTTCACTGCAGGCAAGGGGCGCGGAGTTTCTGGCAGAAAACAGAGGCAGGATGGAGCCGGGTGTTCATGTCCTGCCGAGGGAGGTCGATGCGGAACTTGCACGTATGAAGCTGCGTGCACTCGGCATCGGCATAGATTCACTCACTGAAGTTCAGAAGAACTACCTTTCCTCCTGGACAATGGGAACATGAAAGAGTGGTCAAGACTCGGGAAAAGGCGGAGGAGGAAGAATTACCTGGGCGTGCTGGGGCATGTCAACATGGACATTATCTACAGGGTTCCCAGGCTTCCTTCCCCGGGAAGGTCGATTAATGCAGAATCTGTGGAAATTCAGTTCGGGGGCACCGCCGGGAATATCGCAGTGCATTCGGCACGGCTGGGCGTCCCGACAGCGCTGGGATGCTATCTTGGCGAAGATTTTGATGCATCGTTCTCAAGCCTGCTCAATGAAAATGCAGTCGACACATATGATGCAATTGTATGCAGGAGCGACAGAACACCGAGGTGCCACATATTCGATGACGGCAGAGAGCAGTCGTATGTCATTGAACAGGGAGCGATGGACAGCACATCCGAACTGCCGCTTTGGGAGCATGCAGTCGCAGACAGCTCGGTAGTTCATGTTGCAACAGGCGATCCCCGGCGATACAGACGGGCTGTTGCAGGGACGGATTACAATTTCGATCCGGGGCAGGAGATCAGTTACAGGTACGCACCGGGCATATTCAGGGAGCTCCTTTCGGGCTGCAATATTTTTTTCAGCAACGAGAAGGAAATCAGGACCGCTGTGAAGCTCATGTCGCTGAAAAATGAGAATGAACTGGCTGATTACTGCCGTACCGTGCTGAAAACAGCGGGCAGGAAGGGCACATATGTAATCACGTCAGATTCATCTCATGTCGTCAGGGCTGCGTCTGTTGAACAGCTGGTTGACACAATAGGCGCAGGAGACGCATTCAGGGCGGGTTTCTATGCTGCTCTCTACAGGAAGAAAGACATGATCAGCGCCGTGCAGATAGGAAACACAATGGCGGCCATGTCCCTTTCTGGCAAGGGCGGTATATCGCAGTCGGTAAGCTGGGAAAATCTCCTGCTCAGGTGGAAGGATGAATACGGCTGAATTCTCCGTCCGGATACCCGAACCTGATTCTGTTCAGTGAAAAATCATCAACGCCATGCTTCCGTTGGTATCCCTCACAAAACATCTTTCCGGATTGCAGTTTTCCGCTCTTTCCTGCCGGACCGCGAACTCGACGCCATCGCGGCCTGTGCTCATCTGCAGAGGAATATCGCCACCGCTGGCATCAAAAAACCTGACACTCTCAAGCCTGCTGTTATCCCTCGACCTGGCAAATACGCGTATCGTCCCGTTTTCCCGCGGATCTTTCACTATACCGATTTCCGGGGGGACATTCAATCTGACGAATTTGTCAGTGCCGAGCAGCATGTCGCTGTGGGGATTAACCGTGCTGATCAGGATGCAGCAGTCGTCAGGACAGAATCGTTCGGCCACTACCCTTTTCTCATCAAATCCATTGCATATTACCCATTTATTTCTGCCTCCCCCTTCCATCAGTTCACTTATTTCATCCCATTCGTCACCGGTACTGGTTTCTCCTTCGTCGAGCAGATTCGACGGCATTATGACCGAAAAGAAATCGGCTGCAATCACACCGGCTATCTCCCTGAGCCGCGAGACAGTTTCCTCACGGCTGCTGTTTCTGATTATGCCGCACGACAGTATCCGGGCTTCCCTGTCTCCTGTCATCCGATCCGATTCAACTTTACTCAATCCCGAGAGTCTGGTCGAAATTGCCTGGATGGAAACCGGAGAGATGTCGGAAGCTATCCATCTCCTTCCGAGTCTTTCCGCGACTGCGGCGGTCGTTCCGCTGCCTGAAAAGAAATCCGCCACAATGTCTCCTTCCGATGACGAAGCCTTTACAATTTTCTCAAGCAATGCCTCGGGTTTCTGCGTCGGAAAACCTGTTCTTTCTCTGGCCTGGCTGTTGATTATCGGTATTTCCCAGACATCTTCGGGAACTTTGCCGAGCTCATTGACCCTTGTAGGCCTTCCGAACGAGATATCCCTCCTCCTTGCCTGGTAAAGTGTGCCGGTACTGTAACGTGTCCTGACGGCGTCGAGATTGAATTTGTGTCTTTCGGCATTTTTCGCATAAAAAAGTATAGTATCATGCTTCTTCTTGAACCGGTCCCGGACAGTTCCGCCGGGATCGTGATAGTGCCAGATAATTTCATTGATAAAATTCCTGTATCCCAGTAATGCGTCCATCATTACTTTCACGTAATGGACGGCATGCCAGTCTACATGCATGTAGATGGAACCTGTTTCCGAAAGAAGTCTCCTCATCTCCTCAACTCTCGGTTTCAGCCATGATATGTATTCATCCACACCGGCACCCCATCTGTCGGAAAAAACATCCCTTAAGATTCCGCCCTCCAGCTTTCTGTATTCCTTCCTGCTGAAGAAGGGCGGATCCGCGTATATCAAATCAATAAATCCGGATGGCAGCGACCGCATAACAGACAGGTTCTCTCCCCAGATTATGCTGCCGCCTGTATTTTCCACCGGATTTGCCTGAAATCCTTCGAGAGTGGTGATCGGGAATTTCCACATTAACTTCCCGCACGATTCTGAAAAATTCTCATTGCTCATCCGATTCCCATCCGTCATAGGGCAGGTTGTTCATAAAACGGGCGCACAATCCGGTACACTGGATGAAATGTTTTCCGCCGGTGGCTGCATCGGCAGCTATGGGCCGGGTCTGCACGTATCCCCAACGCTTTCTCAAGCCGGCATATACAACTCCCGCCTCCTGTGAAGGAAACCTGTGCATCCGCATTTTACTCAGTTTTACAGCATTGCCGGTTGTTCCTGATATGAGGTTTATGATGTGCCCGCAGACTACAGTCTTCATTCAAACCCGGTACGTGCTGCAAAACATAATCTTTTAAATAAAAGACCATTTACCTACAGGAGTATACTTTATGGCCATCGGTTTTGTCCTTATCAGCACCGCGCCGGCGAAGGAACACGAAGTCTATAACGAACTTCTGAAGGTTAAGGAGATAGTCGAACTTCACCCTCTCTTTGGCGAATATGATCTCATCGCCAAAATCGAGGCAGAGGACTTCAACACGCTGGGTCAGGTTGTAGTGGACAAGATAAGGGCAATACAGGGCGTTATAGACACGAAAACACTCACTGGCATAAAGTTTTAAAGACTGAGGCGATACGAGGTCGATAAACTATGTATTCAGTTTCAATTCTGTCTGCCCTGGCGGTTTCGGATGCTGTACCTGCACAGAATCTCGGAAATTTCGTGACAGTGATGCTCCTGACATTCAGCATCTTCATGGTGCTTGCGGGTGCTTTCACTTCCTATTTCGGCACCGGAAAAAGCAGGGCTGTCGGTGCCGTCCTTCTGGTAGTGGGAATCATTGTTGCAGTTGTCTGGCTTTCACTTGCGCAGCAGTACAGCTATACGCAGCCGGGACTTGGCCTGGTCATTTGGGGAGCATTTCTGAGCATCATCGCCGCCATTATAGGTGCAGTGATCGCTGTACTTGTTTTCCTCTTTGCCATAATGAAGACATAGGAACGACGGTGTACAGCCGTTTAGCCTCTGTTTGCCCGCATCGCTTAATATTTAAACTCCGTCCTCCAATGGAGGAAAAGGTTGTTAGCGGATGAATGCAGAGGATTTCATCGAAAGCCAGATAACAAAACTGAGCGGGGAAATAAAGGGCAGGGCTGTTATCGCGCTTTCAGGTGGAATCGACAGCACAGTGGCCGCTGTTCTCACAAACAGGGCTATAGGAGAAAGGCTTCTGTGCATCTATGTTGACACCGGTTTCATGAGGAAAGGGGAAACCGAGAATGTCACTACCCTCTTTTACAGTCTGGAATTGAACTTCAAGATTGTAAATGCGGAAGGAAAGTTTCTGAAGCTGCTCGAGAACGTGACAGATCCTGAAATGAAAAGGCAGATAATAGGCAGGAAATTTATAGAAATTTTTGAGGAAGAGGCAAAGCTTTTTGGCGCCGAATGGCTGGTGCAGGGAACAATTGCTCCCGACTGGATAGAAAGCGGCGATTCGCTGAGAGACAGGATCAAGTCGCACCATAATGTGGGAGGTCTTCCTGAAGGCATGAGGCTCAGGCTGGTAGAACCGCTGCGCGATCTGTACAAGGATGAGGTGCGCTCTGTCGCGCGGTGCCTGGGGATAGGGTCTGTCGACAGGCAGCCGTTTCCGGGTCCCGGATTGGCGGTAAGGATACTGGGACCTATAAACACCCACAGGGTAAATATCGAGCGGGAAGCGTGTGCCATTGTTGAAGAAGAACTGGAAAAGGCGCACTCGGAAGGCATGATCGGCGAACTTCCGTGGCAGTACTTCGCGGTGCTCCTTCCGGTCAGGAGCGTGGGGGTGCAGGGGGATGAGAGGGCCTACGGTGAAACGGTAGTCGTGAGGGCGGTGAGATCAACAGATGCGATGACCGCCCGCTTTTCGGACATTCCGCATGAGGTGCTCGAGAACATATCCACCAGGATCACCAATACGCTGGGAAGCGATGTCACACGGGTGGTGTTTGACATAACCAACAAGCCTCCCGCAACAATTGAATGGGAGTGATTTAAACATCCGCCCGGATATGTTCCAGCACCTCTGTTCCGAATACCTGCTGTCCTCCGCTGTTTCCTTCTCCGAGATAGTATACGCGTGCAAAAGAAAGTTTTCTGAGTGTATCGATATCTCCCTTTATCGCTGTAATCGCCATGCATTCCTCCCCGCTCAGGCCCAGGTTGCTCAGCGCAAAGCGGAATTGCCTTGCATGAGGTCTGCACATGCCCATTTCTGATGAGAACTGCATGTCATCAAAACAGGCTGAAATTTCCGCATCCCTTATCTGAACAGACAATCTTGTATGCGGAATTCCAAGCGGGGAATTGCATACAAGGCCTATCTTCATATCCTTCCTCATTTTTTCAAGAAAGCTCCTCGCCTCCGGCCGGACTGCGGAATGACTCAGATAATGTTCCGCAACAATATTCACGATCCTGTTTGTCAGCGAAACATCGTCTATCTCAATGTCTTCGAGCACCCTGCCCGCAACATCCGAAACTGCCGTCTCCGCAAAGGAATTCTGTATTCTTTTCATCCTTTCATCCAGATGGAAATCGAAAAGATAGGACAACCTCTCCTCATCCACATGGACGCCCTCCATTTTCAGCAGACTGTATATGTCGCCCAGGACTGCAGCAGGCAGCTTCAGCTGGTCAGTACTGCAGTCGAAAAGACACTCATACCCGATTATCAGACCGGCGGCTTTCATGTATTCTTCGGGCTCCATGCTGTCTGCGACTATATATGTTGACAAAATGAACGTAAATCGGGCCGTGCTCTCCCGGAGTCCACCCGGTTTATATCCTGCCGGGTGAAGTTGCGACGATGTGAATTGCATGGCAATTATTATATTCAATTCTGGCAAGTGAAAAACAATGTCAGTTTCCTCAGCAAAAGGCCGGTATCTCCACAGCAACTCCGTCATGAAGGGGATCGCTGAGGAACTTCTTACAGGGCTCTCCGGGCAGCTGATGATCCTTTCGGGTGCAAAATCTGCATCACTGTTCCGGTTTTACAGTTCATCACCCGATCTTTTTGACCGAATCGATGTGAACGGTAAGCCCGGCTCAGCTATTATGCCTGATGAAGCCGTTTCAGCTGCCAGAAAATGTGTTGCTGCAGGTACCGTATACTGCGTTGAAACCGGCGCAACCATGTCATGTGCACTGCCGGTGGCGACAGCCGGGGAAATGAAATATGCAATACTCCTGGAATGTCTTAATCCCGCAGATTCGGGAATCAGCCAGCCGGTCAGGTACCTGGAAGGCATTGCTTCAATCGCCAGAAACTTCTTCAGCGAAATATGCGACGCAAGGAGTTCATCCGTTATGAGGGATGAACTCATTGGAATTGTGTCCGAGCTTACGGCTTCCTCCTCAACCAAGTCTGCTCTCCTCAGACTTGGTGAGGAATTTTGCAGTAAATATTCACTTGACGGAATTGCCCTGTATGCATCGTTTCCTGACGGACTCTTCAATGTCTGGTCATATGGACTGCCGGTCAGACTGTCGGCCTTCGGGAACGAGATACAGGATGCAGTCTCGAGCCAGTGCGTGGGAAGAACTTTGTCAGGAAACAGCGCTGACGGTACCGAACTGCATTGCAGCATTATACCGATTTTGTCCAAGCAGGGCCGCTTCGCCGTCGTTCTGCAAAATCATTCCGAAATAGAACTCTATGTGGAGGAAATCGCCAGAAATGCATACACAATTGCCTTCTCGATGTTCGACAAGTCGAGGCAGGCATATTCAATTTCGGAAGATGTGATAGAACTGTTTGACAGGGGTATATCCGCAGCAATCGAGGGCGGGATAACGGATACAGGGAGCGTCATAAGCCTGATTATGGACTTGTTTGTATCCGGAGGATATTTTGAAGAATACCGCCTCCTTCCAGAAGGTGATATACGGACAAATATAGATGAGACGATTCCGTCCGGCCGAAGCGAAGAGATACGCCTGCCTCCTAACGAGGCGGCGGCATGTTACGAAGCCTCCTCCACTCTTGGCCTTCAGTTTGTCCGCGGTAATTTCACCAAACTGGCATTTTCCTTCACCGACAACAGGGGGAACAGATGGACCGTCCTGGCAACGGTTAAGACACCGCTGATCTCAGAAGTCGAAGCCCTGCTCTGGCACCGGTTCCACAATATGTTCGGTGCATTGTTCAGAACATTTTCTTTAAGAATTGATGAGAAATCACTGGCTGCAGGCATCAACGATCTGGAAAGGGGGATGACCAGTCTGTCAGCATCCCTGATTTCTTTGGGCAGTTCGCGTTCGATCCGTGAAACACTCACCCGGTTGAACGAATTTATGAGGGAAATGGGCGTCCTGTCCGCCGTTTATGCCGAGGATGGCGAACGGTTCGAGAGAATTGACAGCGGGAACGGGGACAGGATTGTCTTTACAAAGGCGTTTCTGGAGCTTTTAATCAGCTCTTCCAGGAAAGTGAACATGTTCATCCATGAGCTTGGGAACAGCGCGTTCACTGATAACTTTTCCCACCTGTTTGAGAAGGACGGGAATTGCTCGAATTACGTAATGGTGCTTAAGGATTCAAACAAGGCGATTCGCGGTTTTATTATTTTCCGGGATGAAGAAGGTGCAGAAATTTCACCTGTCCGGTTCAGGCAGATTGCAAACAGTTCAATTGCCGCAAATCTGAAAGTTTCGCTTCTCGATGCAGAATTGTCAATGAAATCTGAAAAGGTTGCAGTCGAAGGAATAGGCAATGTGCTTGACTTTATCTCCCGATCGGAAGGTCTTCAGGCGGTAACCGCAAAGATAGCCGAAACCGCCGCCTATGTGACAAATTCTCCTTCTGCAATCGCCGTCATACAGGACATGGAGAGGGATGTTGAGGCAGTATCAGGTTCGTATGGTGTCCAGCGCGTGCCGTCGCTTGCTTCCAGAACGTCCACAGGCGTATCCGGGCGGGTTCTCAGAAACGGCGTTCCGGAAATAGTCAACGATTATGCGCAGGACAGAGACCGCAGCGCAGCGCATCTCGAGGCATACGGCATTGAGCGCATCGCGACAGTCCCCGTTATGATTGACATAAAGTACCGGGGGCATATCAGCGTGCTTAATACATTCGAGGGCAGTTACCGGCCGTATCATCTCAGGATTCTGGAGAAGCTTTCGCAGATCCTGGCTTTTACCTTCAAGTACGTTAATGAAAAAGAACTGAAGTCGAGACTGCTCGATGACTTCGACATGCTTCAGGATGCAGAAATAGCCCTGTATTCCTGCGATAATACAGCCGGCCTGCTTGATGAGATATGTACCCGGACAAAACAGTTACTGAAAGCCTCCGGTGTTCTGCTTGTATCGGATATAAACGGCATCAAGAGGGTCATCAATACGACTGACGCTTCAGTGGAAATAAGTTCCGTCGTATATGACGGCGGCATCATTGGAATGCAGTTTGACGAATCGCCTTATGAGGCAAGGATCGTCGAGAGGGTAAAAATGGAGGAGGAATGGAGTTCCAGACTCTCCATTTCGCAGATGCTGCTTGTCAGGCTTTCCTCGCAGAATAATATTGTTGTCGCGGCTTACTGCAAAACAGACGAAAACAGTTTTTCGACTCCTGACATCGACAGGATGAACAGGCTTTCAAGAATTGCCTCTGCCGCAATGGATAAACTGCTCCTCGTGGAGGGGCTGAACAGCCAGCTCAGGCATCTGGAGATTATGCATCTGATAGTGGACAGTTTTGTCAAACGAAAATCTGAAGTCGAGGTAGTCAGCGAGATCATTCCGAAAGTGGTGGAGATATGTAATGCCGACGTGGGCCTGCTGTGGAAGCATGACGGCACGAGAAGCAAGAACATAGTGGTTGGCGAGTTCTACAGAACCGGCAAAAGCGAAAATCTTGTCGGGACCGAAGTCGATGCGTGGAAGGGAATCACCGGTGTGGTATTCCGCACGATGAAGCCGATGCTCGTTGCCGATGCCTCCCTGGACAACTACGCGGTTCAGCTCGAGGGAACCGAAAAGCAGCCTTTCGAAACATTGATGGCCACTCCGCTGATTGTCCGAGGCGAGGTTCTTGGTGTCCTTGTCGTCTACAGGGACAGGCAGCCTTCCTTCTCCGCCGCCGAGCTCAAATCGCTCATCGGCCTGTCTGAGGATATATCCGTGGTAATGTCAAAATATTTCGGTGATGGCCGCAGCACGAGGTCTGATGCCTGACATTTGCGGCATGCGGCCGGAAAGGCAGAAATCCCGGTGCAAACCAATCAGGCAGGAACCGCCACCCGGCGGAAATTGAAAAGATAATAATACCGCACCACTTAACATGCGGTTGAAAGAATGCCCACGGGTGTTTTCAAGGATATCAGCAAGCTGTCATTCGATTACGTTCCCGACAGGCTGCCGCACAGGGAGGAGCAGCAGCGAAAGCTCGGTGTGATGTTCGCTCCGCTGATCGAGGAGCAATTCAGCCAGAATGCACTGCTGGTCGGTTCCATTGGCACAGGCAAGACTGTCACCTCCAAGAGTTTCTGCTCCCAGCTCTCACTGAGCGCAGCCAGGGCAGGCAGGAAGATTGAGTGGACCGTTGTAAACTGCAGACAGAGAAACAGCGAAGTCGCGACGCTTCTCAAGATGATAAATTACTTCGATCCGAATTTTCCGGACCGCGGCTTTTCGTCTCAGGAACTCAGAAAGGTTCTCAGGAAGCATATCGAAAAGAGGCAGTCCCACTGTATTTTCATTCTTGACGAAGTGGATGCGCTCTTCAGGAGCGGAGCGAGCGACCTTGTTTATTTCCTCTCAAGGCTGTCGGAGGAGTCGGACACGTTAAGAAACAGGGTATCGATAATACTCATTTCACAGCGCTATGTCTTCGATTTTCTCGACATGTCCTCCCTCTCAACCTTCAAGCGCACAAACGTAATAGAATTCGGCAAGTATACGCGGGAACAGCTTTTCGACATACTTGAGGCACGATCCGAAATGGCGCTTGTCAACGGCGCTGCAGACGATGAGGTCCTCGGGCTGATATCCGAGATAGCGAGTGAATGGGGTGATGCCCGGTTCGCAATCGAACTCCTGGAGAAGTCAGGGATGCTGGCAAATGAAAATGGTTCCAGCCATATAGGGATAGAGGATGTAAGGGCGGCAAAGGCGGCAACCTACTCTTATGTTACGGAGGAGCGTATTTCGGGCCTGGGCCGGCAGCAGATGCTCGTCCTGCTGGCAACCTCCAGGATACTGAGAAACAAGGCTTATGCGGAAACAACAGAGGTGGAGAAAGCATACAGGATTGCATGCGAGGAGCATGGGGAAAAATACAGGGCTCACACCCAGTTCTATTCCCATGTCAGGGAGCTTGCCGGAGCAGGCCTAATCGATCTCAGGACCAGGAGGGGGAGCGCATCGGGTTCGTCGGGTATGATAACCCTCCTTGATATACCGGCAGACATAATGGCAGGCAGACTCGAGGAAATGCTGTCCGGAAAACACAGGCAGGTGAAATGAAACGAATCGCGCGGCTGAAGGTAAACTGAAAAGAACCCCGTTATACCCTGAACATGCGGCACTTAATGCTCACATCGTCGACTTCGCGGGATGGGAAATGCCTCTTTACTACACCTCAATCCTGAATGAGCATATGGCTGTCAGAAACAGTGCGGGCATTTTCGATGTTTCGCACATGGGCGAGCTCATATTGTCCGGGAGGAGGAGTGAGGCGAGCCTGGATGCACTTTCAACCAACAGTATCAGGGGCATGCCCGTCGGCTCATGCGTTTACACGCACTTTCTGAATGAACGGGGCAGGATAATCGATGATACGATCGCAACCCGTACGGGCGAAGAGGAATTCCTCATCGTTCCCAATGCCTCGAAAACAGACGAAGTCTTCAGCTGGGTATCCAGGAATGCGGACTGCGATGTGTTGAATCTGAGCAGCAGTGTATGCTGCATTGCCGTTCAGGGACCGCGCGCAGTCGAATCTGTGTCCAGGTTCATGCCCTCCGCCCGTTCCCTTCCCTCTTTTCATGGCGCCTTTTCGGACAACTGGACAGGCGGCTTCGAGAAAGCAGTCGGTTCGTCCGGATTTTATGTGTCAAGGACCGGCTACACCGGCGAAGACGGTTTTGAATTGTTCACTTCAGACCGCGATGGACCGAAACTCTGGAACGGTATACTTGCCCAGGGTGCGGCAACCGGGATGCGTCCTGCAGGTCTTGGTGCCAGGGACTCGCTCAGACTTGAGAAGGGATATCTGCTCTCCGGAACGGATTTTGACGGCTCCCAGACTACGCTTGAGACCGGATACAGCTGGGTCGTCAAGTGGGATCATGATTTCATAGGCAGGGAAGCTCTCCTGGAGCAGAAGAATGCGGGCGGTTACAGCCGTCTGACCTGCCTTCTCGTCAGAGGCAAATCGATTCCACGGCATGGGGACAGGTTCACATTCGAAGGCGGCTCCGGTCAGATAACAAGCGGAGGTTTTTCGCCTGTACTCTCAGCTCCGGTCGCCATGGGCTATGCGAAACCCCCGCCGCCTGTCGGAACAGCTGTTTCAATCGATACCAGGGGGAAAAGCATACCTGCGGAAATAGTAAAGCCGCCCTTCGTAAGGCGATAGAGCATACTTACGGATAGATTCTGGAAGGAGTACGGGGAAACGGAACAGCATCCCTTATATGTTCAAGTCCGCAAATCCATCTCACGATCCTTTCGACACCAAGTCCGAAACCTGAATGCGGTACCGAACCGTACTTTCTCAAATCCAGATACCACCGGTAGGGTTCGAGCGGTATGGACTGCGCGTTCATTCTCTCCAGCATCTTTTTCACGTCGGTCTCTCTTTCGCTGCCCCCTATAATTTCGCCGAATCCGCCGGGCGCGATAAGATCTGCGCATCTGTATGTTCTTGGATCCTCTTCGTCCTCCTTCATATAGAAAGCTTTGACCTCCTTCGGAAAATTTGTTATGAATACAGGTATTCTGCTGTCCTCAGTCAGCTTTCTCTCTTCCTCTGTCCCGAAGTCGTCCCCCCATTCTGCTTTCATTCCCTTATCCCGCAGTATTTCTATTGCCTTTGCATAGGTAATCCTTGCGAACGGCGGCCTGACAAGAAGGAGGTCCGCCGTATCTCTTTTCAGCAGTTCAAGCTCCTCCCTTTTCCTTGCAACGGCATTCTGGACGATGTATGAGACCAGTTCCTCCTGTATATCCATGTTTTCATCGTTTCTGACCCATGCCTCCTCTCCCTCGAGATGCCAGTATTCTGTCAGATGTCTCGGCGTTCTCGATTTCTCCGCCCTGAATGAAGGCGTTACCGCAAAAACCCTTTCCAGGCTGAAGGTTATGGCCTCAAGGTACATCTGCGCACTCTGGCTGAGGTATGCATTTTCATCGAAATATTTCAGTGAAAAAAGTGTGGTTCCCCCCTCGCAGGCATTAGTTGTGAGTATCGGCGGCGTCACCTCTGTGAATCTGTTTTCATGAAACCATTCCCTCGCCGAACGCAAAACCTCCTCCTTCACTTTCATTATGGCGATCTGTTCCCTTGATCTTATCCAGAGATGTCTGTTGTCGAGCAGAAACGGCTCGCTCTGGTTCTCGGTTATCGGGAACGGTTCCGAAAATGAAACAACCTTAAACGATCTTGCAACCAGCTCATAACCCCCCGGCGCCCTTTTATCCTTCCTCAGTACGCCTTCGGCTTCAACCGAGGACTCGATCAGTGCCCGTGTTGCATTCTGAAAATCTGCTTCGGGAAGCTCCGACTTTTTAACCGTGCACTGAATTATGCCGGTAGCATCCCTCACTACGACGAATACGATAGATCCGCTGCTGCGAGTCCTGTATATCCAGCCGCGCAACCTGTATGTCCTGCCCTCTTCGCCGGCATCGAATATGCTGCTGACCGATGAAAACAATTCTTTCAAACCGATTCGCACCCCTGCTGCCTGCACGCCCGGAAGGGATTGCAGAGAAGCTTTATTAGCATGATGAATTTAAAAGGTCCGCCATGAACGACACATCCGGCAGGGTACGGAGGATTTCAAAAGCCGGCGCGACAGTAGTCGTGCTGCTGCTTATCGGCCTTGCGCTTGTCGGATATTCCGGATATCAGTATTTCACTTCGTCTAAGGCTGTCAGGCAGCTTACTGTGCAGAATGGCGACAGCGTGCTGCTCAACTATATTGGCCAGTATACGAACGGTCAGGTTTTTGACACATCCATCCATTCCGTAGCGATAAACAACGGCTCCTATGTCAAGGGTCCGGGTTTTCAGTGGCGAGGTAATGCTTCCGCCTACACGCCACTGAACGTCAGTAACGTCGGGACAGGACAGGTCATAAAGGGCATGGATCAGGGCATAATAGGAATGCACGTCAACGAGACAAGGACACTTGTGATCCCTCCTTCGGAAGGCTACGGCGCGCTGAATGCCTCTCTCCTGTTGTATCTGCCGATATACCAGAATATTACCATTGTCCATACGATGAACAGTACTGTTTTTTCGAACACATTCGGACAGGAGCCGAATCCGGGAGTGAGCTTCACCGATCCCTTCTGGCACTGGAAAGACAGTGTAGTCTATAACGTCAGCGGGACGGTTACATATGATTACCTGCCCTATCAGGGTCAGACCATTTACCCCTACACCTACAATTCGACTGTCCAGCCGGGTTATGCCGGATGGCCCGTCAAGGTTATATCGGTTGACAGCTCGGCAAACAATGGAACCGGCAGAATAACCCTTTACAACGAAATCCCCATTTCAATGGTAAAGAACGCCGGAGGAAGGAACGAAACAGCAGACACTTTCACGGTGTGGTCGCTGAACTCAAACGGTACGGCTACACTGAATTTCAACAGACCGGTCGTCGGCAGAACGCTGATTTTTACCGTCACTGTGACGTACATATACAATCCCAACACTTCAAAGAGCGCCGGAACGCCATCCTATTCGCTCGTTTCTCCGGAACGTTCAACGTTCAACGGCGCGGAGGTAGAACTTCTCCACATTCCTGACAGAGGAATCCCAGGAAAACTGCCTGGCTCGCTGTAGGGCCATTGCACCCATCTCCCGTCTCCTTTCCTCATTCTTCCACAAATCAGACACGGCATCCGACAGCCCGATTTCGCTGCCGCAGTCCACCAGGATTCCCGTCTCTCCTATTACTTCCGCCAGTCCTCCGGTATTCGATGCCACTACAGCCTTTCCATGAGCCATTGCCTCCAGCGCGGCTATACCGAACGCCTCCTGAACCGAAGGGAGTATGAAAAAAGAGCATGACGACAGCAGTCTTTCCTTTTCCGCCTCGCTCACATGTCCAAGGAATTCAACAGTCCCGCTGCCGCCTGCCACGCTTCGCAGCTTTTTCATCAGAGGGCCGGTTCCTGCCACTTTCAGCGGGACGCCGCTTCTCATGCATGCCTTAACCGCTCTATCCACGCCCTTGGTGGAGACGAGTCTGCCGATAAACAGGGCGAAACCTTCATCCGTCGTTTCTGATTCCGGCATATCTATTCCGTTGTAAACCACTTCAACGCTGCTCTCCCTGCACCCCCTTGCAAGCAACTGTCTCCTGACAAAATCCGAAATGGTCATTATAGGGAGCATCCCCGCTCTCCTGATATACAGGGAGTCGTTGATTCTGCTGGCAAACCCGAGCATACCTGTTCCTTCGCCGAACTGATTATGGAATGTTACAACCCTGTTTCCGCCATATCTGAAGAAGGCACGATTGTAGGACGGAGACCAGCGGTAGTGATAATCGACGACATCGGCTCCGGTTTCAATCAGCGTTTTCTCCACGTCCCGGCTAATAACCCATGGCGGATTGTAGTTTCCGAAGAACCTGCTTGGCAATCGTATCACATTTGCGCCAGCAATCTGTTCCTTGTCCGGCGTGCCAGGCAGCTTTGATGTTATTACCGTGACTTCATGCCTTTTCGACAGTCTGTAGGCAATCGCTGCAATCCTTTTTTCGATTCCACCGTCATATGGCAGGAAAAAAGGATTCAGTTCAACGATCTTCAACTCAGAACCCAGCCTTCACTCCGAGTTTTTTTCTCTCCCTTGACGATAGGTATGCGCTTATTCCTATGACTGTGCCGATTGCAGCAAGTGTTATGAGCTCAGCCTCCAGCTGGTTGGAAAATACGCTCAGGAGCAGCGTGGCGAGCAGTATTATCAGAAGATACTTGCTCAATCCACCCAGAAAATTGTAAAATATGCTCTTTGCGTAGGGCCACCTGCATGTCGCTATGAATGCACCGAGAAACGGTATTACCGGGGCAATGCGGTTGAGCAGAATGACCTTTTCATCTTTCACGATAAACAGTTTCGAATATGAAACCATCTTGTTTTTTATCCAGTTAGGAAGATCGTAATATTTCACGATAAAATAGAGACTGGTAATACCGGAAAATTCTGCAATGCTGATTGTGACCAGCATAAGCAGGCCGAACTCCGGTTTCGGCATGGCCAGGAATATTATAACGGTGAACAGCTCGGGCAGTGTGGGAAAGAATGTGGCATCGAGATAGAATATGACGAACAGAGCGAGCAGAAGGCCTGATTCTCCGTACGGCCTGAAAAAGGCATAAACAAACTGCCCGACGGTGATCGTGCGGATCACCTGGACAGATCCATTCTAACCAGTTTCGAATACAGCTGACTCAGCGATCTTGCGCAGTTCTCCTTTGAGTATATTTCTGCAGTTCTTCTCGCGTTTCTGGAGA
Source organism: Candidatus Sysuiplasma jiujiangense (assembly GCA_019721075.1). NCBI lineage: Archaea > Methanobacteriati > Thermoplasmatota > Thermoplasmata > Candidatus Sysuiplasmatales > Candidatus Sysuiplasmataceae > Candidatus Sysuiplasma > Candidatus Sysuiplasma jiujiangense. The sequence goes on along the minus strand of JAHEAD010000003.1, from coordinate 121,065 downwards.
TGTGGGGATCCGCATGAATCGCCTTCATGATGGTTTCGGCCATATTGCCCCTGTCATCGTCATAGAGGAAACCGTTGACACCGCTGACTATGAAATCAGCCGATGCCCTGAAATTTATGCTGACCACGGGCTTGCCGCATGACATTGCCTCGAGCATTGAAATTCCCTGCGTTTCGAATTTGGAGGCGGAAACAAAGGCATCCGCAGCCGAGTAGTAGTCGATCAGCTCGTCGTCAGGAACGAAACCGGTGAATATCACCCTGTCCTGCAGATTAAGTGAACGCACGAGCAATTCAAGTTCCCTTCGTGCCGGCCCCTCGCCGACTATCAGCATTTTCAGATTCCTGTCCCTGATGCCGGGTATATTCCTGATTATGGAGTCTATATTCTTTTCGTAAGCAACCCTTCCGACATAAAGCAGCAGGGGATTATCACCGATGCCATACCGTTCTCTGACGTTGTCCCCCTTCATTGACGGATAGAAACGCCTGGTGTCCACGCCCGTCGGTATTACGGTAGCATACGGCATCCTCGGGGCGATCTTGACGAGCTCCTCCAGGATCGATCTGGTCGGCGCAACGACGGCATTTGCCTTTGTCAGGAAGAAGCGCATGTAACGGACCGCAAGATTGACAATAATGCTTGTTGGGACCGGAACGGGTTTGTAGTAATTCATTGCCTCATGGACCATTGTATGGTATGTGGTCGCAACCGGGACATCAAACTGTTTTGCTGCCCTCAGGCCCTTCAGGCCCACTGTCGTGATTCCATGGGTGTGTATGATGTCCACACCAAGTTCCCTCACCATCCTGGTTTTCTTTGAAGGAAGAAATGCAGTCCTGTACTGCGGATAATGCCTGAATTTGAACGACTTGAACAGAAAAGTCCCACCTCTTGTAATGTCGTCAACCTTCTGTCCATCTGCCGATTCAGGTGCGAAAATCATCACTTCGTGTCCTATTTTCTCAAGCTCCCTGGACACTATGGAAACCGAGTTGACCACTCCGTCTACCGTGGGGTAGTAGGAGTCGGTGAACATTGCGATCTTCATCGGAACCGCCACCCGGCGTCCGTGTCAGGCAGGGGTATTTTTCGCATGCAATCGGTCCGATTTATGGTCATCAGGCTTACACTTCCATGCTGCTTTTCATTTCCAACCGCAAACGGCTTGTTCAATCCGGCAGTTCAATCATATCGATGAACTGACGGAAACACTTTCCCTGCATTGACAAATCCCGCCCTCTGTTCCAGTTTGAATTTGTCTTTATAGGCACCGAAGCATTTCGCTGACGGGTATTTTAAACTGTCGATTGCACATGAGGATGAGTCATTGTACACATATGTGCATTTTATCTGCCGGAAAAACCTTCATTTTCTGCACCAGAGTTCGGGAGGAATTTGGGTGCCGAAATCGCGCCCGGCAGTTACCGTGTTTGAATTTTACCGCTGCCGCAGGTTGCAGCGGATTACGAAGGGATTATATCCAGATCTTCGATAGGAGTGACCGTGAAAGCAGAAACAGGGCACATAATATTCAGTTCAGGCTTCAGATACAGGCAGCTGAAGGACATCTTTCCTGAACTTATGACTGTTTTCCTTCAGGAGAGTGATCAGATGCCGGAGGAGAAGGAAATACTCTCCATGTTCATCGAAATAAACATGACGGATTTGCGGGCGAACAGGAAACCCGAAGGTTACAACAGAAAGGGAAGGATGCGTCTGCTGTTTCCCATAGGCAGAAAGGAAATGTATATTTCCGGAAACTCCTCCAGCACCGAAATTGTCCGGGTTACCGAAAGATTGAGCAAAATGCTTCAGAAGAAGGGAATAAAGAACACGGTGGAATGGGATCAGTTTGCGAAGAATCTCTAACTGCCGCCAATATTCATAATCCAAGAAACGACTCATGCAGTGTTTCGTACTCCGCTCCGTACTTCCCGGGCACGCTCCTTTTAATCGATATCTTTCTCACCCGTTCTCTAACAAATTCCTTCCCTCCGTACTCCGAAAGAAGCAATTGCAGCGCTTCCCTGTCGGGGACGCATGAGAACCTTGCAAGAGTGACATGTGGTTTCAGGTCCCGGCTGTCAAATCCAACTTCCATCCGGGCAAGTGAGGATGCTATTTCGCTGCCTATTGCCGCATTTTCCCCCATATCCGCAACGCCGGACCACAGAACCCTGGGTCTTTCCGTCGTGCCGAATATGCCCAGGCCGGAATAAGTGACATCGAATGAACCGTGTGATCTGCAGATACTGTCAAGCATGTCTGAAATTGACTGTATTACGGAGTCCTCAATTTCACCGATGAATGCGAGCGTGTAATGCAGGTTTGCCGGCCGAACCCTCCTGACACATCTGGAACCGAAAAACGGATTGTTGAGAAGGAGTCCGAATGAGCTCCTGTCTTCAACATCCACCGCTATGAAGACCCGCATGCTTTCACCGACTGCGTGAACGGGCGATTTAGAGTTAACATTATCGCCAGTACTGTCTACAGGACCTGTGATGCACGGTTTTTCGCACGGTTTTTTCGACTGCCACCATTACTAAAGCGAGTATGACACAAATTGTTGTCGCGTGCTATTAATTATATTTTTAAACTTTTAGTATTCTTAAATCACAAAAATATTATATAGTTTCAAAACCTACAAACATCAGAAAAAGACAGAATATGGTGGTCGTAAAAAGGATCGGAGGTTTCACGGGATTGGCCAGGAGGCCTGTATTCCAGTGAGCGAAAATTCCACAAAGCGGTTAGCATTCCCACCGTACACTGCCTGAAGGAATGTGATACAATGACCGCGGTTAACAAAGCAAAACAAAAGATAGAGGTTGACGAGATAGAACTTTGTCCCGAGTGTAACAGTTCGCATCTGGAAGAGGATTATGAAAGGGGTGAGCTTGTATGTGCGGACTGCGGACTCGTAATCAGCGAGAATCTGATTGATCCGGGCCAGGAATGGCGCGGTTTCGATGCAGAGCAGAATGAAAAGAGGGCGCGAACAGGTGCGCCCATCACCTATACAGTCCATGACAAGGGACTGTCGACCGAGATATCCTGGAAGAACGTCGATATATACGGAAAAAGCGTGCCTGCAAGAAACAAGCCTCAGCTGTACAGGATGAGGAAGTGGCAGAAGAGACTTAGGGCAGCCAATGCGGTCGAAAGGAATCTCATGGTGGCACTTGGCTCTATAGAACGGATAAGTTCGAATATGGGGCTGCCAAAGAACGTAAGGGAGGAGTCAGCCGTAATATACAGGAAGGCAGCCTCCAGGGATCTTATACGCGGCAGAAGTATTGAAGGCGTTGTCGCAGCCTCCATATATGCGGCGGCAAGGCAGCTGAATTTTCCGAGGGCCATCGAGGAAGTGGCGCGTGCCAGCCGCGTAGGCAGGAAGGAAATAGGCAGAAATTACAGGACACTCGTCAGGGAACTGAAACTGTCACTGCTGCCCACGACACCACAGGACTATATATCGAGGTTCTGCAGCGAACTCAGCCTTGGAACGGATGTGGAAGCGAAGGCGCTTGAACTGCTCAAGAACATGGAGGCAGGCTCGTCTACGGTAGGAAAGGGTCCTACGGGGATTGCAGCAGCCGCCATTTACATTTCCGCTATACTTTGCGGCAGGAAAAGGACTCAGGAGGAAATTGCAACAGTTTCCGGCGTTACGGAAGTGACACTGAGAAACAGGTTCAAGGATATAACCTCCGTTCTTTCCATTGGGGCTGAGCTCTGACAGGCAGATCCATTCCTGTTCACCTGTATGGCGCAACGGTTCAGTCGATGCAGCGAAGAACGTGCAGGAGACGGGGATACGCCTGAATTTCTTTCCACGCGGCCCGCTAGCCTCGTGCATTTCAGATACCATGCGATCTCAGATGCAATGTGATCATGTTTCCAGTGCTTCCGTATCCGGCGGGGCTGAAAAGCAGACGCCTGAAATACAAAGAATTTTAATGACACTCATCCTAGCGTGTGCAGGTTGAGTGAGTTGAAACTGCTTTTCATACATGCCGACAGAATGAGCTACGAGGTAAAGAGCAGGACGAAGGCCGCTGAGGATATCGGTGACGACAAAAAAAAGTATGATGCCCATGATCTTCTTGTCTGTTTTACCGCTGTTGAACGTGAAGACGTAGGGAAAGGGGAAGATATTGCAGGCAAGGCGGCCGGAGAGGTTTTCGATGTCGCTCGCTCGGTCAATGCATCTAAAATTCTCATTTATCCGTATGCTCATCTTTCTTCATCGCTCGCCCCTCCGGAAGAGGCCGTGAAAATACTGGACTCCTTTGAGCGGGCGGTCGAGGCGAAATATGAATCATCAAGGGCTCCCTTCGGCTGGTACAAGTCGTTTACCATCGCATGCAAGGGTCATCCGCTATCGGAATTATCCCGCACTGTCGTTGCCGGGAATGCGGTGGCAGCAAAGAAAGGAAGCGACAGATATTTCGTTCTCCTCAGGGATGGCAGCAGGGTTGATCCGGCCGATTACAGATCAGACAACAGGTGTTTTATGTCTATGGTCCGGAAGGAGGCAATGAAAGAGCAGGTGGGCATCAGTTCTTCCCCCGAATACCTGAAACTTTGCAGGAAATTCGGCATTGAATGGGAAAGAATGAGCGACGTGGGACATGAGGTATATCATCCCAATGCAGCCCTGATGTTTGATATCAGCATGGATTATGCGCGGCAGGTTGTTACAGATTTGGGCCTTTCCGTTTTCTCAGTAAGGGGAACGAACATGTTCAATCTCGCCGAGCCGGCTGTCAGGGAGCACGCACAGCTTTTCGGCGATCGCCTGTATACCCTTGAATCGGATAACAGGGAATATGTGCTGCGATACGCAGCATGCCACCAGCAGTTCTCAATGATGAGCGGGTGGAATATCAGCTACAGGCAGATGCCTGTTGCCGCATTCGAGATCGCGGATGCCTACAGGTACGAGCAGTCCGGTGAGACCATGCTTCTCTTCAGACTGCGCAGGCTCAATATGCCGGATCTGCACGTTTTATGCAGAAACATGGATGAAGCATATGAGTGGTTCAGGAGGATACATGAAAGGATATATGCGGAGATTGGAAAGATCGGCACAGATTACGAGATGCTTGTAAATGTGTCTTCCATGAAAGCATTCGAGGACAACAGGGAGTTCATCCTTGCGCTGTTAAATGAAAGGGGGAAGGACTGTCTCGTTCATGTCTATCCTGAAGGTGCAAATTTCTACTGGACTGTAAATCTTGAATATCACCTCCTTGACCAGATGGGAAGAGCCAGGGAAATCGGCACGGTGCAGATAGATACGGGCAACGCCAGACGCTTCAATATAACATATGTTGACGCGGACGGAAAGAAAAACTATCCGATTATACTTCACACTGCAATAGTGGGAACAATCGAACGCTTCATGTATGCCATGTTCGACCGTGCTATCGGCAGGGCATCGGAATCAGGCAAGCCCGGCTATCTCCCTCTCTGGTTCACGCCTGAGCAGTTCCGTATCCTGCCCATCTCCGAAAAGCACCTTCCGAAGTCACGGGACATAGCTGAGAGACTGACCGGGCTGGGCTTCAGGACGGGAATAGACGACAGGGATCTGACGATTTCCAAGAAGGTCAGGGAAGCCAAACAGGAATGGGCCGGCTATGTCATCGTTATCGGAGACAGGGAGCTTTCGTCCGAAGTGCTGAAGGTATACGACAGGCAGACGGACGCCAACAGGGATATGACCTTTGACGAACTCGCGAATGAGGCTGAATCGAGAACTGCGGGCTATCCGAAGCGTCCGCCATACGTCCCGCGCGAGCTGTCAAAAAGGGTGGATTTCTCGACTTAGCCTCAGCAGATCAGCAGGCCCCCGGAAACGTTGATTGATGCACCGCTTATGTACGAGGCTTGCGCAGAGGCAAGGAAAAGGACCGCACCTGCGACATCTTCAGGTGTTCCGATGCGCTTCAGGGGAACGGCTGAAGCCATGTCCTGCAGTTCCTTCTCGCTGTAATGTTCCAGTATTCTTGTCCTTATGGTCCCCGGGAGAATCGCGTTAACGTTAATTCCGTATTCCCCCAGTTCTATCGCCATGGACTTCGTAAGCCCCAGCAGTCCCGCTTTTGAAGCGGCATAATGAGCGCCATGCCTCGATCCCTTTACCGCAAGCTGTGAGGAGATGTTGATTATCCTTCCCCATCTCCTCTCGATCATATGCGGAATGGATGCTTTCGAGCAGAGAAACGCGCCTGTAAGATTGACGTCTATCGTTTTCTTCCAATCCTGCAGATCCAGTTCCAGAACCGATTTCCGGATGTAAATTCCCGCATTGTTTACCAGTATGTCCGTCCCTCCGAACTTTTCGTCCACCTGCCGGAAAAATGATCTTACAAATTCCTCATCTGAAATATCCCCTGTCCTGTACATAACTTCAGTCGATGCACGATGGGCCTGTCCGGCCACCCTGCCCAGTTCCTCCCTGTCAGAGAATGCATTGAGGCAAAGGTTGTAACCCGCGCCCGCAAGCGCCAGTGCTACCGCCTTCCCTATCCCTCTCGAAGCACCTGTGACAACAGCCGTTTTCTTCTCTTCCATGCCCGAGGATTCTCAGAAGCACTATATCTTTGATGCACAGGGACGCTGTCTGCCTGTCGCCTTATCAGAAATCGGCGAGTTCCGCTTTTCCCAGGCACTCTTCAACCAGTTTCTCAATGCCCATTCTCTTCTCTTCAGCCTCAACCTGGCCAGGGGATGTTTTCGTAGCGGGGTTGCCGGAGGAAAAGAGGGTGCAGCAGTCCTCATGAGGCCTGATCGAGATATCGTATGTTCCTATACTCTTGGCGATTTCAATGATTTCCGTCTTGTCGAAACCTATCAGCGGCCTGATTATGGGCATCGAAACAGCCTGATCTACAGTCGCAAGATTCTGCAGTGTCTGGGATGAAACCTGGCCGAGACTGTCACCTGTAACAAGAAATGAGGAACCGTTCGCGGATGCAATCCTTTCAGCTATCATCGCCATCGCCCTCCTGTATACGACGATTCTCAGCCTGTTGGGAATGTTTCTCAGCACTGCTTCCTGGAGAGGAAGGAATGGAACCATATAGAGACGGCACTGCCCTTTCTTACCGATGGAAAGAAAGAGATCTTTTGCTTTCTCTATTGAAGCAGAGCATGAAAAAGGGTAGCTGTGGAAGTGCACAAAATCCAGGGTTTTGCCGCTTCTCAGCATGATCCAGGATGCGACCGGAGAGTCTATGCCTCCGGATATGAGAGCCATTCCCCTTTGGCCTTCCGCATTCCCGGTCAAAACGGAATTTTCTGTACAGCTTTCTGTATCAACCTCAATGAACGACATTATGATCAGCCTTACGCTTCGACCGTCATTAATCTTTCTGATGGAAAATGCAGACCTCCTGCATCCTCCGCCGACAAGTATTCAGGGCGACGGGCACACATCAGTCTGCCGTGATAATTCACTTAAATAGCTGCTTCACCATGCTAAATGGCCATATTGATAAACAATGGCAGGTGTTCAGGCAGGCAATGTCTGTTCGACATAAGCATATACTGAATTTGTGTTTCTATGCTGCCGGGCGATATGTGCAGCGATTAATGGAAGATTGAAATGAGGATGATGGAATTTTTCCGGTTATTCATTGTCATAACAGCTTCAATTCTGGTTGTAACTTCCTCCTTTTCCTACATTCTGGGAACTTTTGCCGGCGGCAGACCGCTGGACCAGCAGACGGCACTGAGTCGGCTGATTAACGGGCCGTTCGTGTCTTCCGGAAGCACCGAATTGCCAATGCTCGGTCACGCTCATGAGATTGGCCAGGCGCCCTCTTCAATGCCAATGTATGTCACCGTCAGTTTTAATTTAAGGGACACCGTGGAACTGTCTGCCGTCATATCTGAACAGCAAACCCCGGGCTCACCGATGTACCACCATTATCTGACGCTTAACGGGTTTGAGAAATCTTTTGGCCCGGCGCCTCAAATATACAATGAAACAGAACTCTATTTCCGGTCGATGGGTTTAGTCCCTGTACCCACGGGCACAACAACGACACTCGCGTTTCTTTCCACTGCCTCAGCCGTTTCATCCGCCTTCAGGACACACATGGACCTTTACAAACTTTCCAACGGCACAGTCGTTTACGCCAATTCCGGCCCTCTCTATCTTCCTGCGCCCATTGCCGGCTCAATAGCCTCGGTTAACGGCATCACCAGCATTGTAAAGGTGCACACAGATATTGTCCGCGCACCGCTGGCATACTCCATTTCATCATCCGCCGGCCAAAACTCGACTGCTGCCGGCTCCGTTTCCTTTGCATCCATGTCGGATGCGGTGAATTTCTCCTCCCCCGGTTATCTTTATACAAACTCCTCCTTTCCGCTGGGGCAGTGGCAGTTTCTCAATCCGTCAACAATGACCAGGGCGTACGGGGCTCGGGCGCTGTACTCCGCTGGTGATATGGGGCAGGGCTCAACAATTGCAGTTGTTATGGCAGGTGGTTACAATCCGGCCGATATTGCAAACTATTCCCGGATGGTCTTCGGTAATTCAAGCCAGATTCCCGGCAGGCTGACAGCCTATCCTGTGGCGGGAGCTACCGGAAACGCATCCTCACCGGGATCCTCGCTTCTCACGAGCGCCGGTGCATTTGAGTTCAGTCTGGACATAGAGTATTCAAGCACGATGGCTCCCAAGGCTCACATAGATGCGGTCTACGGCCCGTCCCTGAGCACTGCATCACTGGTCAGCGCTTATGCGAAGCTCACCACCCTCAGTCCCGTTCCGAACGTGATAACAAACAGCTGGGGTGGTTCAGAAGATATCTGGTGGAACCTCTACGGTCCTTCCTGGCAGAGTGCGAGAGCACTCGAAAACTATTTCATGGAGCTTACCAGCATGGGCGCGACGATACTGTCATCATCCGGTGACTCCGGCGGTTACGATTCGCTTTCCGGACTTCTCTCTGTATCATTTCCGGCATCTTCCCCTTATGTTGTGGCTGTCGGCGGAGTCGGCACTGCCGTCGGAAACATGACAGGAATTCAGTTCCCTGCCAGTCCGCAATATGTCGTCAACCAGACCGTTGCGCCTTACGGCTACAGTGAAATTAATTCCTACCCCGTCTGGTTTCCTGACTATCCGCTCAACGGTTCCTCTGCGGGAAATGCCATATCCGAATCATACTGGTACACGCCCTCCTCTTCAGGACAGCCTGATTATGCATCAGGAGGTACGGGCCTGAGCTACTGGTTCCTGCAGCCCTGGTGGCAGCATGGAATCGGTGTCCCGGACAGCGGTAGAAGAATGGTGCCTGACATTTCCGCAGAAGCAAACTTCAATGAAACTGTCTATTTTGACGGCGCATGGAATTTCTTCTGGGGAGGTACCAGTTTTGCCTCCCCTACGGTGGCAGGCGAAATTGCGCTTCTTGACACATACCTCAATATGACGATTGGACCGACCACAGGGAGAACGGGCTTCTATCTCGGCCTTGCCCAACCGCTTCTATACCGTATTGGAAACGATCCGTATCTGCCGTATGCACCATACACGCAGATCGGGCCGGCCGGCAACTTATGGGATCAGTATGCCATTTCGAAGAATTTCGGCTGGCCGGGCGGTCAGAACTGGACTTCAGACTTCCAGGGTGCAGGAAAAAACTGGAACCCGCTTGACGGCTGGGGTGTTCCGGAAGCGTCGAATCTCGCATTCGATGCCGAACTCCTGCTGAACAGCAAGTCAACGTCTGACAGGCTTGCTGCCGAATTGAACGGTCAGCCGCTTACGGTGCTTCAGGGAGGAAGAAATTATAATCTGACACTGATAAACACGACAACCGGATCCACAGTGGCCGGTGCGACGGTCAACCTCACCTTCACGGGGTCGGGGGGTATCACCGAGTCGTCCCTTGTCACAACAGGTGTCAGGGGGAACTTCAGCTTCAACGCGACATCGAAACATGGCTATCTTTCGCTGTATAGCAACGCAACCGGAATTGGAAGCGGTTTTCAGTTCTTATGGATATCACGTCCAAATCTCACTTCCGGCCAGCTGACAGTCTCCGTCGTCGGGGAAAGTTCAGTGATGGGCGGCTTCGACTTTTTCAACGGTTTTATGGACAGTGCCTCCCCTGCTCTCGGCAGTCTGATGCCAAACACTGTTGCCGTCAGGGTCATGTACCGGGCGGGGCCGTCCTCCCCCGACCTGCCGGTATACAATGCGCTTGTCACAGCTTCATCACCCTATGATCCTGTTTCCTCCCCTCCCTTTTATGCAAATGCCAACTACACCTCATACGGAGCGCTCAATTACACGCAGAAGAGATCACTGAGTTTCACCAACATCTCAGGTATAGCCTATGTGGAAACCTGGAATGTCCTGTCGAATGAGAATTACACTGTTTCGGCATCCTATCTGGGCCTTTCAAACAGTACTGTGCTGACTGTCACACCCCATTTTGATATTCAGACGCTGAATGCATTCTCCTCGATGTATTCCACACTTTACGGTGGATTGAAAGGGTATGTCGGAAGCGGTGCCAACAGCACTATGATGGCTCCGTCTGTCGCATCCCCGGGAGTAAGTTATCCGCTCTTTGTCCGGGTGACATACTGGAACGGGACGGCGGCTGCATTCGTCCATGTGGATATTGCGGTGCCAAATCTCGTTTCGCCGCCGTTTTCTCCTGTATCGATAGCAGGCACACAGACAACAACGGATGCGTTCGGCATCGCAGAACTGACTGTAAACTACCAGATTTCGTCGCTTGCCCAGCCTTACGGCATACTCCTCATACAGGCCTTTAACAGCAGCTACTCTTCGGAGTATGTAACAACTGCTGCGGGCTCCATTCCGTTCCTGACAAACGACAGCAACGCTGCACTTCTGCTTGTTCAGGGTGTTACCGGTGCCGTTCTCACGGGAATACGTCTCAGTTCCGGCGCAGTACTGTCCACCTCTTACATAGGCACAAAAAATGCGTTGGGCGCGCTTTACGTCTCAACGCCTGTGGTTTCGCCGTTTATGAGATATAACAACATAACAAACCTCTCCTACCGGATTGACAACCGGTCTCAGGTCTCCGTGCCCCTGCCTGCCACAGGGCAGGAGTCCTTCTACTGGTCCTTCCCGCTGGACGGCCTTCCTGCCGGAGAACACAACCTGACTGTAGACTTCAATGACTCCTTCGGATTCAGTTATTCTGTCTATGGCGTCTTTTATGTAATAGGCAATGGCACGGATCCGGCACCCGGCGTCAGCTTTGTTTCCCCCTCTTCAGGTTCCTATGTGAGCGGACAGACGACCATCGATTTCAGCGTTACGCAGTCACATTATCTTCTGTCTGAACTGCTTGCAGTAAACCAGTTCACATACGATGTCATGGGTTTGCGGGCATTCACCTTCAATGCAAGTTCGTTCGGTTATGGCCCTCTGTCCATCACACTCACAGCTGTAAACTACAACGGCGCATCTTCGCAGCGGTCCATAACGCTTTACGCCGCACCGCATCCGGTTCCTTCCGCTCATATAACCTCGCCGTCAGAGGGGGAACGCTTCAACTCAACGGGTTCGGTGACAGTGGGCCTGTCCTTTTCAGGCGAATATCTGAGCGGCGAAACACTGCAGATCACAGGCCCTTCGGGGAAACTGCTTTTCAATGTAACAGGTAAATATTCCCTGACCGTGGGAAAACTTTCCAGCGGAACATATCATCTTCTATATACGGTGAAAAGTTCCGACGGTTCAAATGCCACCTCTTCCGTTGCATTCGTAATTGTTTCGACACCCTCTCAGACTGCCGCCTCAAATCTGACAGCTGTCTCTCCCCTGGCTGGCGTCATAGCGGCCCTTACATTCATTGCCGGCGTCCTGATCGGTTTATTCTTCGAGAAATCACGAAGAGGAAGACATCCTCCGCGTCCGTAGATGTTCATGGAAACGGACAGATCAGCGGTTTTCGCTCCCGCCTAAAACTTACACCTTCCCGGGACTTCCGGAATCCGTGCGGCCGAATGTGCTGCCGTGTCTTCTGTTTTTGCCGATTTGCAGCAAATTACATATTCTGTTCGTCTGACAATTGGCGTACAAAACCCCTCTTTTGGTTAGACAGTGTAGAAAAATTTATAATACCAGCTGTCTATAAGGAGTGCCAAGGGATGCACTTATGCCGAATTCTCTAGTAAAGAATGCACTGGGTTCGGAATTTTCCGTACCCGTAGAAAAGGTGGCGTATTCTCAGTCTGCGACGGATACACCTCCTGTGAGCAAGGACGACGAAGAGCTGGCCAAAATAGCCTCCGCTCTGGACGTATGTATAAAGATCATAGGCTGCGGCGGGGGCGGCACGAATACAATCACCCGCTGCTACGACTCTCAAATACAGGGCGCCCAGATGTGTGCAGTGAACACAGATGCAAAACATCTGCTCTCTGTCCATTCGCCAAGGAAGATACTGATAGGAAAGCGCCTCACGCAGGGGCTCGGTGCGGGAGCTATTCCGGAAGTCGGGGAAGAGGCAGCAAGGGAAGCAGATCCTGACATCAGATCCTTTCTTCAGGGAGGACAGATAGTCTTCATTACCGCCGGGATGGGCGGAGGAACAGGAACGGGCTCGGCGCATTACGTGGCCAGACTCGCCAAAGAGATGAAGGCACTTACGATAGGCGTCGTAACTCTGCCGTTCAAGGCAGAGGGCGATCTGAGAATGGAGAATGCCATGGCCGGTCTTGAGAAACTCAGACGCATCTGCGACACAACGATAGTCATACCGAATGACAAACTGCTCGACCTAGTTCCGAAATTGCCGATTGAAGCTGCCTTCAAGGTCGCGGACGAAGTCCTGATGCAGACGCTTAAGGGCCTGACCGAGATTGTCACCAAGCCCGGGCTGGTGAATCTGGATTATGCCGACATAATGACGGTGATGAATGAAGGCGGGGTGGCGTTCGTCGGCATAGGAGAGAGTACTTCGGACGACAAGAGAATAGAGGAGGCAGTCAGTGAAGCGCTCAATTCCCCTCTGCTCGGCGAGATAAACCTGTCAGAATCGGCTGGATGCCTGATAAGGGTTACGGGCGGTCATGACCTCACAATTTCCGAGGCTGAAAAGGCTGCGGAAATTGTAAGTTCCACGATAAGCAGGAATGCAAGGATCATCTGGGGATGTTCGGTTGACGACGGACTCGACGGCACTGTCAGGGTTCTTCTCATAGTCACCGGTGCAAGGTCCAAGTACATGCTTGCAAAGGAGGACAATGTGGAGAATGTTCCCGAAGTGAGCCGTGCGGTTCACGCCACCGGGTACTCTTCCCATAATGTGGACGACGGCATAGACACCATAAGGTAAAAGGACTGCGCAGACCGCGGACCGTAACTGCCCGCCTTCAGCACCTTATTCGCTGTCTCAAACACCTTAAATCAACTTTTATCATGTGACCATGCGCTGCCATACCGCGCAATCCTGTTCCCGTGCCGGAACAAAAGGTTTTATTGCATACCGATGCTTCGAAAAGTATCCGTTTTCCATGAAAGTGAACATTGCATCAGGTCAAAGGATTATTGTCATAGGATCGCCAGGAGCAGGAAAATCAACCTTCTCCGCGGCCATTTCCTGTATAACCGGATTACCGCTCTGCCATCTCGACAGATTGTACTGGAAGCCAGGATGGGTTCCAGTGGACAGGGAAAAATTCCTGGAACAACTCAGGGAGGTTATTTCCTCTCCTTCATGGATAATAGATGGCAACTATCAGTCAACGCTGAATGAAAGATTCGAAGCGGCAGACACAGTGATTTTCCTCGACTTCAACCGGATTGTATGCATTGCCGGCGCTCTCAGGAGGCTTTTCCCAGCCGGCTGGAGGGATAGGAAAGATATGACAGAAGGATGTGAAGAAAGATTCAATAGAGAGTTCCTCAAATTTCTTCAGTTCATCTGGTTCTATCCGTCAACAGGGAGGAGGGAAACTGTAGCAATGCTGCACTCTGAAAGATCCCGAGGGAAGACCATATATATCCTTCATAGCAGAAATGAGGCGAACGATTTTATAAGAAGTATTGCCGGCCAGCAGCCTGACGGAACCTGTCTGGAGGTCTGAGGCGAAATTTGTGATTGAAGCTGACAGGAACTTCAGGCTGTAGCTCCTTCGACTGTAATGTAGCATGGACTCGGCAGTTTGACGGCAGCCCTGTTCAGCGCCTCTTTTGCTGCATCGATGTGCTGTTTGCCGACCTTGATGGTCATAATCGTCTGATTTCTCTTTACCCTTGCTGCCGTTCCGACGGCTTTTCCGAAAGCAGCCCTCATTCCGTCGGATACCCTGTCTGCTCCTGCTCCCGTTGCAAGTTTGTTCTCCCTCAGAACGTTGTGTGGATAGACTCTCACTTTCATGAAGAAGCCGTTTGCCCCCGCCTTTTTGGAGAGCGCCCTGTTTGCGGAAATCCTTGCGGCCTCAAGTGCCGTATGCCTTATCTGGCAGGCTTCCTTTACATTCAGGCTCAGAGATACCGGAAAGCTCGAACGCAGATCGCCCTGCTCAAACTGATTTATCCGTGGCGCAGGTACGCCGCCCATGTATTCTTTTCGCGTGTACGACTGTCCGCGTATTCGACTGTACATTCTGGCCGGTTTTCTCGCCATTTACACACCAACTCTGCTTCCTGTGAGCCTACATACGATAATTATATAACAGTTTTGACAGAAATAACCGGCTCCTGAGACGCCATCCTGCCTGCCTGATGGTATTGTCCGGAATTTGGAAATGTGCGCCGCACCTCAGTCACTGTCACCAGGCACCGAACTCACGGCGGGCGATATTATCTGCATGACTGCTTCATAAGTTTCTGCGACGCATGCTCAATTATGGCAAGCTATAAGTTTTTTAATCCCTGAGCAGGTACCAACATGCAGATGTCCGGCGTTTTGCATTGTGGCACAGTGTCATAGTGCCGGAATGGCGCATTCATGTCAAGATGACCGGCGGGTCTGCTTGAGTTGTACGTTATGACCGCGAGAATTGCAGTCAACGGTTTCGGCACCATCGGGAAGAGAGTAGCCAGGGCTGTCAAGCTCCAGGACGATATGGAACTCATCGGTGTTACGAAGACAAAGCCGAGCTACGAGGCAAGGCTTGCTAACAGGGAAGGTTTTCCCCTTTATGTGGCAGACAGCGCAAATGTGGATGAATTCAGGAAACAGGGCATAGATGTCGAGGGCGATATCCACGATCTTCTGACAAAAACCGATCTGATCGTAGACTGCACCCCCGAGGGCGTAGGCAGTGAAAACAAGAAACTGTACGAGGAGGCCGGTGTCAAGGCGATATTCCAGGGCGGTGAGAAACATGAAGTGGCAGGTTTTTCCTTCAATGCATTTGCCTCCTACGAAATGGCACTTGGAAGGAAATATTCGAGGGTTGTCTCATGCAACACCACGGGACTGATAAGAACTCTCTATCCTCTGGACAGAATGTTCAAGGTGGAAGATGCCTTTGCGGCCATAATCAGGCGGGGCGCGGATCCTGCCGAATCCAGGGGAAGCGCACTTAACGCTGTCGAACCGTCGCTCCATGTTCCCACTCATCACGGTCAGGATGTCCGGACGGTCCTGCCTGATCTGAAGATAAGCACTATGGCAGCCAAGGTTCCGACGACCAACATGCATGTCCACTGCCTGTATGTCAGGCTCAGAAAACAGGGCGTTACAACTGCGGACGTCCTTTCACTCTGGGATCAGATGCCGAGAATAAAGTTTGTCAGCGGCAAGCATGGAATAAAGACCAGCGGCCAGATAATGGAAATAGCAAGGGATCTGGGCAGGCACGGGGGTGATTTTGCGGAAACAATAGTCTGGGAGGACGGCACTCATGTCGAAGGAAACAGCCTGTATTACTATCAGGCAGTCCACCAGGAGAGTGATGTAATACCTGAAAATATAGACTGTATCCGTTCCATGATGGAGATAGAGAAGGATGCGTCAAGAAGCATCAGGAAGACAGACAAATCTCTTGGAATTGTATGAAGTGGTTGCATGCTCCTGGACGGCATAAAAACTATCGACTCCTTCTCACCACGCGGTAAAAGGATCCTTCTCCGCCTGGATCTCAACTCACCTGTGGACAGGAAAACGGGCAGGATCGAGGGAAGGGAGAAGATAGTTGCCGCCTCACGTACGCTCCGCGAACTTCTGGAGAAGGGCGCCTCGGTAGCCGTTATCGCACATCAGGGAAGACCAGGTGGTTACGACTTCATATCTCTCGAGCAGCACAGCCGGATTCTCGGAGAGGCTGCGGGCGCAGATGTCCGTTTTGTTCCTGATATTTGCGGTAAATCTGCTGCGGATGCCATTCACAGTCTGTCAGCGGGACATGCGCTTGTGCTTGACAACGTCAGAGGGCTGGATTATGAGCAGAAGAATGCAAGTGCGGAAGAACATTCAATGCGTGAACTTGTTACTGTGCTTTCTCCCCTCTTCGACTATTTCGTAAACGATGCATTTGCAGCAATACACAGGGCCCACTGTTCCATGGTGGGGTTTACCAGAACGCTCCCTTCTTCCATAGGGCGGCTCATGCAGGATGAACTTTCCCATATTTCCGGTCTTCTGGACAATCCGGAGAGACCGGCCGTTTACGTCTTCGGAGGAAAGAAATTTTCCGATTTTCTTCCGGTGCTGAACAGCGTCAGTTCCGGCAGACACGCGGACAGTATTCTTCTCTCCGGACTCCTTTCTGTCGCTTTTCTTGTCGCAAAGGGTGTAAAAGCAGACAAAAAAACGCGTGACTACATACTGGCAGAGTCGGGTGACGACTTTGTATCCGCGGCAGCCGAACTGCTTGAAGCCTCGGACAGGATATATCTGCCCACTGACCTTGCATTCAATGTGGACGGCAGAAGGGTGAATGCGAAAGCCGATCAGTGGATTCAGGGCAGGGAGGCATGGGACATAGGTGATGAGACCATTTCCCGGTACTCGGGAATTATTTCATCCGCAAGGACTGTTTTCATTTCCGGTCCTGCGGGAGTTTACGAGAAGGAGGGCTTCGGGAAGGGCACAAGTGCAATCTTCAGAGCCGCAACTGAAGGAGATAAATACAGCATTGTCGGCGGAGGCCATACGGCATCGGCCGTCTCAAGTCTCGGTTTTACGGGGCACTTCTCATACGTCAGCACGGGCGGAGGTGCCCTGGAGGCACTTCTGTCAGGAAAGAAACTCGATGTTCTGGAAGATCTGAGGAGGAGCGCAGAAATCTTCAGCGGCGCTTTCAGATAATGTGCTCCTGCCGAATCAGTTTTTGCGCCACAGACCGCCGGTCCTGGACACTATCCCGAGTTTGGAAAAACGCACCAGGGTAGTCAGCAGCTGCTTTTCAGACAATGTTATGCCGTTGTCAGCCCGGAGGAGTTCGGATATTTCACTGAGTGTTTTTTGTGAGTCTGACAGTATTCCGGTGATGAATGCAGCCATATCCTCATTGTAATTCCAGGGGAATACAAACCATTTCCAGTTCGCCGCGTTAACCTCCTCTGCATAATAGTCCGGAACAAATTTCGAATGGCTTATGTGAAGCATCGCGGCGCATTTTGTTTCTTCCGGTCCAAGTGACTTCACATGCTCAAAAGCGAGCCTGATGCTTTCCCCGGTATCCGTGATATCATCGACTATCAGAACCCTCTTTCCCTGAAGATTCTCGCTTATTCCGGAGGATAAGACAGCTTTCCCGTCTCTCGTTGCTGTCATTCCCCAGTGCTGCGTCTTCACCGAAATGAGATTCTTGACGACCAGTTCATCACACACGAGTCTGGAGGGAACCCAGCCGCCCCGGGCCATGCCTACGATTACATCCGGCCTGAATTCGCTGTTCATAACTTTCTCGGCTATGGCCGAACACCATTGGACTATTTCCTTCCACTCGACCAGTCTTGCGGTAACCGTTTTCGGCATAGTGGTCCCTCTCACGCATAATCTGCATGGTCAAGAATTTACCGCTCTCTGCGGCGGTTCCCGGTGAGCTGGACAGGACGCTGCCGGAGGCCATGCAAAGCCTGCTCCGATACGCTCGTGGAGCAGTTCGACATGATTAAATATGGTCTTCAGGGTATCGGAACGACAGTGATGGTGCCGGAATGCCTTCAAGAAAATTCATAACCGAACTTAAGGGTAAGACTGTGATGACCGAGGACGGGCAGATTCTCGGTCTGATTGACAATTTCATAATTGAGACTGCAACTGGTATGATAGAAAACGTTCTTGTAATACCTGCGGAGGAAATAGAACCAAGACTCTTCCGGACAGACGATCAGGGAAGACTCGTCCTGCCATTCAGTGAAATGAGGGCAGTCAAGGACGTTGTTGTCATGAATATGAAGTGACTGCGTGAAGTGACTGCGCCCTGTCACTTCCGCGGCCCTGTTACCAGGAGTATCTTCTCCCCGTGGAAACCGTTGATTCGCTTTAATTCGGAGAGTGGCAGCATACTTTCCTTTCTGTCGAGTGGATTGTTGAAATACAGCATGCTGTCCTCAATGCCTGTAATGACAATCCAGTGAGGTGCCTCGTCATCACCGAGCGCTGAAGCATCGGTTAGAAGTACAGGAACCCTTCCTTCATGGAAAGCCTCAAGGATCTCCTTTTCGCCAAAATCATCCGTCTCTTCCTCGACAAGTCCCATCCTGATTGCCCTGTCCTTCCTTTCCATGTAGATTTCCCTGAAAATCGACATTTCATGCGGTCCCAGTCTTCTGCTGATCCTCTCAAGGAACTCTATTCCCTTCACGTTTGTTCTGATTTTTACTGTGCAACCCCGTCTGAGAAGCGGCAGCGAAATGCCGTATCTTCCCATTCCGAGTGCAAGAACACTCGTTCCCTCCCGCCAGAGATCCATCTCCGAGTCCCTTCCCATCACGAAGCCGCTGTCGAAAAAAGAGAGTACCATGACAAGGCAGGCTGCTCCGCATGTGAAATCCATTGTCTGTCTGTAGAACGGTACTTCAAGCTTCATTCTGCTTCGTTTCCGCTTCGATTTTCTGATATTTCAAGTTATTCCGCTTCAGGCATTCAGCTGCCAGGTACAGGTTATTTTCGCCAACCGCTCATTCGCAGGGAAAAAAAGTTTTGCGTTTTGCGGTTTCAATACTGAAACATGCCGGAAGAGGTGGCTAACTGCGGGATATTTCCTATCTGTAGTATCCGTATCCTCCGGCACTCTCTCCCTTTCTTATGAGAGCAGACCTGAGGTCATGGCCAAAGCGCTCATAGTAGCGCATTGTTTCTTCATTTGTCGAGGGGAATACTGTTGTCAGAGCCTTCTCAAAATCTGACATTTTCACCTCCCTGGCATCAGGATTTTCCCTGATGGCATTGAATGCGGCTTCCCTGCACAGCGCTTCAATGTCTGCTCCGACAAAGCCTTCGGTTCTTTCTGCCAGATCCTCAAGATCCACGTTTTTCAGAGGCATTCCTGAGGTGTGAACCCTGAGAATATCCAGCCTGTCCTCCTTGTCAGGCACCGGCACGAGCACAATCTTGTCAAATCGTCCCGGCCTGAGAAGAGCCTTGTCAACAATGTCGGGCCTGTTCGTGGCCGCAAGTACTGTAACCGAACCAAGCGACTCCAGGCCGTCAAGGGATGTGAGTATCTGATCAACCACTCTCTCGCTTGCACCGGAATCGAAACTCATTCCTCTCTGCGG
The DNA here is from genome assembly GCA_019721075.1 of Candidatus Sysuiplasma jiujiangense. NCBI lineage: Archaea > Methanobacteriati > Thermoplasmatota > Thermoplasmata > Candidatus Sysuiplasmatales > Candidatus Sysuiplasmataceae > Candidatus Sysuiplasma > Candidatus Sysuiplasma jiujiangense. The sequence continues at coordinate 101,363 of JAHEAD010000003.1, read as the reverse complement.
CGCGATTGCGTCCAGCTCATCCAGGAATATGATACTCGGGGAAACCTGTTTTGCCTTCTTGAATATCTGCCTGACAGCTTTTTCGCTCTCGCCGACCCATTTGCTCATTACTTCCGGGCCCTTTATAGCTATGAAATTTGCCTTGGACTCATTCGCCAGAGCCCGGGCAATCAGTGTTTTTCCCGTACCGGGCGGACCGTAAAGAAGTATACCCCTGGGTGGTGTTATCCCAAGTCTCTGCAGCTTTTCCGGCGATTTCAGCGGCATTTCTATTGCCTCCCACAGCTGTCTTTTGATTGCTTCAAGCCCTCCGACATCCTTCCAGGCAACCGTCGGTATTTCGATCTGCACTTCCCTCATGGCGCTGGGCTCGACCTCTTTGAGTGCGTTCATGAAATCAAGTTCAGTAACCTTCATCTTTTCCAGCATGTCGGCGGGAATCGGCTTATCGAGATCAATCTCCGGAATATATCTCACAAGCGTCTTCATTGCCGCCTCACGCGCAAGGGCGGCGAGATCTGCTCCGACAAAACCGTATGTAAGATCAATGAATTTATTCAGGTCGAATCCTTCTTCAAGAGGCATCCTTCTGGTGTGTATGAGCATTATCTCTTTCCTGCCGTCCCTCGTCGGAACTCCGATCTCTATTTCCCTGTCGAAACGTCCGGGTCTCCTGAGAGCAGGATCAATTGCATCCTCCCTGTTTGTCGCCCCTATGACTATCACATGGCCCCTCTTGCTCAGTCCGTCCATTAACGTGAGCAGTTGCGCAACAACCCTCCTTTCCACCTCGCCCTGTACCTCTTCTCTCTTCGGAGCGATGGAGTCGAGCTCATCTATGAATACGATGCTTGGCGCATTTTTCTCCGCCTCCTCAAACTTCTCCCTCAGTTTTTCCTCGCTCTGGCCGTAATATTTGCTCATTATCTCCGGTCCCTGAATCGAGTAAAAGCTGGCACCTGCCTCGCTCGCCACAGCCCTGGCAATCAGTGTTTTGCCCGTACCGGGCGGACCGTAAAGCAGGACACCCTTCGGCGGATCAATACCGAGTCTCTCAAAGAGCTCGGGATGCTTCAGCGGGAGCTCTATCATCTCACGGACTCTCTGAAGTTCATTTTCGAGCCCTCCGATGTCATCATATGTTATCATTGGCGCTGCCGACTCGCTTACCTCGACAGCCTCGCTTTTGACTACGAGTTCAGTCGTGTCAACAACGAGGACAACACCTGCCGGTGTTGTCGAGATTACAACAAACGGAAGGAAGTCGCCTATCAGCGCTATATTCGGAATTATTATTTCATCGCCCTTGACAAGCGGCCGGTTCATCAGCCCCTTTTTGAACAGCTCTTCCACGCCCTGGCCGAATTTCACCTTTTTGCCCTGCGGTATCTTCGGAGCGACAACCACTTTTCCGGCTTTCTGCACGTCTGCCTTTTTGGCAACCACTTTCTCGCCAATGCTGACGCCGGCATTGCCCCTGATCATGCCGTCTATCCTGATTATGCCCTTGTTCTCATCCTCATGCGAAGCCCTGAAGACTTTTGCCGCTGTCCTCCTCTTTCCTATGATTTCTATGATGTCCCCGACTTCAATCTGGAGTTCCTTTCTTGTCGCAGTGTCTATTCTGGCCCTTCCCAGGCCGACTTCCGATTGATGGTGTGCACGCGCAACCTTCAGCGTAATTCCTTCACTCATTTTTCAATCACTCTGCAATTCTCCCGAACGGTTCAAAGCATTCCTTCGATCGCTACTGATTCAATTCCTTTTGCTTTAAGTCTTTTTGCTTACATTTTGAGATTGCGGGAGTCACGGGACTCAATCACAATACGCCCTGACTGCGGCGAAACCTGCTCTGGATTCCGCTTTCCGGAATTCTTACGGTGAGTGGAGGGCATTCCGCCCGGAGATTGAATGACACCCCCTCCCAATGCCAGGATCAGGGATATTTCACCGTGTGCTCAACCACAATTTGCGATTAAAATAAATCAGCAGCTGGTCATCGAAATATATTTTAATAATAAATTCATTATTTATATTGTGTATGCCTGACAGAAATGAAAATAACCCTGCAGTTTCCGCTTTTTTACCAATTTCCAGATATGTCATACGATCGTCAGACAATATTTTATACTTGAAATGCAATATGCCTGCTGGAATTGGAAATCGGAAGATTTCCCTATTCGGTGAAACAAAACGAAGAAGAGGATGGGAAAATGTTTGACAGATTGAAACGTGCGTTCGGTCGGAGAAAAGGCAATGTGACGGCAGCAGCCGTATCTGCGGAAAGTTCTGTTGTGACCTCGCCCACACCTGAGGAGACACTCGCTGCAGAAGAGGCGGTTGTTACTGCGCTCGCAAGTGCTGCCGAGCTTCCCTCGCAGAGAATTGAGGCGGAGGCTAACGACACTCTGAACAAGATCGCGGCATTACTGGCAAACGAACCTCCGAAACTGAAGAGAGGAAGCCCGGGCGGCCAGGAGTTTGTCGTAAAACTGACATACAACCAGAAGGAATGGATAGAGAACACATATCCAGGGTATGTGAAGACGCATGAATTTGCTCCGTTCCAGAGAGTAATGCAGTCTTTTGTTGAAAAATATATCCAGTCGGTCGAGGACATCGCAAATCCGGTACATCAGGAAAGCGCTGGAAACTATCAGGAGACCGCAGCCCAGGAAGCCTGAAATCCCGGTGTCAGGAAAAACCCGTATTTCATTCCGGTTGTTTAAGATCGGAATGAACAACCCATTTCGGAAGCGGAATCGCGGAGAAAAACTGTCCATGTCCGCAGGCGTGGTGTATTCCACAGTTTGAACAGCCCGGCTATTTTCTTTCTCCGTTTCTCGCTTCAGTCAACTGTCCTTCTTTCTTTATCGGCCTGCTGCAGATTGCGTATTCGTCACCGTCAAAGAAAACATCAAGATCCGGATTCGAGGCCTGAATTTCCTTTATCTTCTTCAACACGTCCTTCAACGTCAGCTTGCTTCCCTTCTTGATTTTGACGTGTATTTTCTTCTCGTTTTTGTTCAAGCCTGCACCAGCTTCAAGTATCGGCCTCTGTAAGATTAATTGATTTGTGATGATATTATCTTTTGTGTCTGTTCTTGCCTGCCCCTGCGCATACGGCCCTGCTCAGTGCAATCCCTTATGCCAGCGCATCCTCCACCAGCCCGGACAGTATGTGGCCGATGAGTATGTGGCATTCCTGTATCCGCTGGGTATTCTTCGACGGTACCTTTATGTCGATATCGGTTTTGCCAGCCGGGAAACCGTTCTCCCCTGCAAGACCTATCGTCCTGCATCCTATTTTCCTTGCCGAATCAAGCGCCTTTAGTACATTTTTTGATTTTCCGCTTGTGGAAATGCCGACTGCCGTGTCATTTTTGCTGCAGTTTGCCTCCACCTGCCTGGCAAATATTTCCTCATATGAATAGTCGTTAGCAATTGCCGTGAGTATCGACGTATTGGTTGTGAGTGCAATTGCGTCGATGGCCCTCCTCTCTTTCTTGAATCTTCCTACCAGTTCGCCTGCAATATGCTGGGCGTCGGCAGCACTTCCGCCGTTGCCGAAAATGACCATCCTGCCTCCGGATTTGTAAGATCCGATTAAAATTGCCGCAGCCTGTGCAATCTCCTTTGTGACGGATAGGAGCATTCTGTGGACATTGAGCGATTCTTCGATCTCCGCGGCAATTTCCCTTTCCAGTTCTCCGGTCATCCTAACTCCTTCAAGTCATTGTGAAGTCAGTATAAAAATGAGACGAACTGCCTCAATTCATCCGTTTATGAGTGCCGGAGCCGCAGACACCGGAAAGGTTTATTAGTGCCATGATTCTGTCGAATTTAATCCCGGCTGGTGTTCATTACGTCAAATACTGTTATATTTGGTGGAGACGGATATATCGGATGGCCCCTCGCGATTCATCTTGGTGCTCGCAGGGACGACAGAATAATCATTGTTGACAACCTGTGCACCAGGAAACTGGTCAAATCGGTTAAGTCCGACACCCTTGTCCCCATACGGTCAATGAAGGAGAGGCTTTCAGCATACACGAAGGAGACCGGGAAGAGGAACATCACCTTCGTGGAGGCCGATGCACGCGACCCGAAGGCGGTTGACAGGATAATCGAGAAATATAAACCGGAAAATATTGTCCACCTTGCACAGCAGAGATCTGCGCCCTTCAGTATGGTGGATCAGGAGCATGTGCTCTATACCGAGCTGAACAACATAGCAACAAACCTCAACGTGCTTTTCTCAATGGTGAGGCACGTGCCTGATGCGCATCTGCTGAAGATGGGAAGCATGGGAGAGTACGGAACACCCGGAATAGAGATTACAGAAGGGGACATAGAGCTGGAAAGGAATGGGAAAAAAGCCAGGCTCATGTTTCCGAGGATGGGAGGCAGCTGGTACCACCTCAGCAAGATATTCGATACGTATAATGTGGCAATGGCAAACAGGGTGTACGACATAACCGCAACGGACGTGATGCAGGGTGTCGTATTCGGCACCAGGGTCGACGAGATCACAAACGACGCACTCGCCACACGCTTCGATTTCGACTCGATATGGGGGACCGTGATAAACAAGTATGTGGTTCAGTCGGTCCTGCTCAACAAGCTGCTCATATACGGCAAGGGAAGGCAGACGCGTGGCTTCCTTTCCCTTTATGACAGCGTTAACTGCCTCACGCTTCTGCTGGACAATCCGCCTGAGAAGGGAAAATACAGGGTGGTCAACCAGATAGATGAAATATACGATACGCTCCAGCTGGCGGAAAAGGTGCAGAAGATCGGCAGGGAATACGGCATAGATGCGGGCATGGAGTACGTTGAGAATCCGAGGGTGGAGAAGGAGGAGCATATTTACGAGGTTGAACACAAAATACTTCCTTCGCTGGGATTCAGAAGGGAAAAGAGCATGGATGAAGTAATACACGAGATATTCGACGCGGTCATACAGAACAAGAAGAGGGCTTCTGCGATGAAGAAGCTCATATACCCCACCGTCTACTGGAAGACCGCTACGGAACTGAATATGAAGGATTTTGCTATGCCAAAGTCTATCATGGATTACAGGAAACCGAAGTGAGAGAGACGGGCGTCACCTGCCGTTTAACGCTGTTTCAGGCCAGGGCTCAGAAGGATTAGACAGGGCCCGGATGCAATACCTGGTTTGCATAGCGCCCCGGATACCGAAGTGGCGGTTAATCTGAACTGGATGCGTATTGATTGTTTCCAGGATCCGGGTGCCACTCAATGACCTGAACCACATCATCCATGCTCTTTTCAATCGGCAAATTTCTGCGGCATGCAGGGCCTTTCAGACAAAAACACGCTGTCAGGAGTGTCAGGGCCGGGCGGGAATGCGTATTGCCTGTCCAGATTATTGAGTATGCAATAATGCTTTTATTGAAAATTTACAGCGAACGGTTAAATACGGACTTATCGGGTAATCCTCTGCCAGTGAATATTCTTGAACGGAGAAGGCGGTCTGCAGACACGTGGAAAGTGCAGCGTATGCGGCAATGAGCTCGATCAGTCAGGCTCCTGCACGTACTGCGGCAATAGAGTCTCCATCAGCACGGGCGGGCCACTGGGCGATTCCTCATTTCACCGGAATGGAGATGATAGTGCGAGTTTTGGAGTGTACCCTCCCACTGTCACTGAAAACGGCGAGGAGGATCTCGAACCCATACTGCAGTGGCTCTCGGGCAATTCGGAACACTTTGTTTCAGTTGTCGAAGATGAAACCGGCACTCCGGCTACTCCGGCATCCGAAGGTACGCAAACAGAACATAAGAATGAGTCAACTGCCGACTTGCCCAATTCCGTGGATGAAAGCGAAGTTATTCAGCTCCGGAAGAAACTTTCAGAGGCCGAATCGACAGTGAACAGTCTGAGGACTGAAATAAAGGCGATAGAAGCAGTATCTGTCATGGGTTCTGGTAATCTCGAGGATAAAGTCAAGGAACTCGTCAGAGACAGGGTTGTTTATGAAAATAAACTGAAGGACTACGAGAAGACCATTGACGAATTGAGAAACGAAATGAAGTTCAAGGATGAAAAATCCAGGGAACTCGAGGAAAAGCTGCGCTTCAAGGAGGAAGAATTCAACAGGCATGAGGTGGATCTGCAGCACCGGGAGGAGCTGATGAAGGAGCAATTGAGGCAGATAGAAATAAAGAAGCAGCAGCTCGGCTCGATGAAGGAGGTGGAATTGAAGAAGGCCCTTGAGGATCTCAGAGAGCAGATAAAAGAAAAGGAAGAAAAACTGAGGGCCACGGAAAAATATCTTTCCCAGAAGGAAGCAGAAATCAGGAACCGGGAAAACGCTCTCATAGGAAAGGAGATCGTGGCGATGGAGGAACTTGCAGTTTCCGAATTGAGGCAGGAGAAGGTCAAGACAGGAACTCCGCGTCTGGACGATCTGCTCCTTGGCGGGTTGCCGGTAAGCGCCCAGGTTATCATCTTCGGTCCGTCATTCGTCGGGAAGGAAATTGCGATGAACTCCTTTGCCGCTGAGGGACTCAGGAAGGGAATACCGCTGATCTGGGTGACAACAGACAAGACAGTTGCAGAGATAAGGGAGGAGATGTCTGTTGTTATCAATGGCTACGACCAGTATGAGGAACTCGGTCTGGTTTTCTACATAGATGCATATTCCCGTTCCATCGGAGACAATACATCAGTCAAGAACGCCGCATACCTGGAGAATGGTGCCGATATTGAGCGCATAAACACAATGGTCGAGGAGCACCTCAAGACGATAAACGACATTGTCGAGAAGAAGAGCTACCGTCTTGTTTTCAGATCAATTTCGAGCCTGAGTGCGAGCTACGACGTCAGGAGCATTTTCAGGCTGATGAGGCCTTTCGTCGCAAAGAGGAAGAAGGACAGAAGCGTCGGTATGTACAGTGTGGAGAAGGGGATAATGAACGATCAGGATGTCCAGATAATCAGTTCGATAATGGACGGTGTCATGGAATTCATGACGGACGGGCAGAACAACTTCATCTCAATTCAGGGTATATGCGAAACACAGACAAGGGATAAGATAAAATACACGGCTTCAAAGCGCTCACTGACGATAGGGTCCTTTACTCTGGGCCACATTAAATAAGCGCCTTCTGTTTATGCCACTTCCATCCCCTTGACCGACTTGTTTCCCTGTTTCTGCTGTCCCACGTCAACCTGCGGCAGCGGAACAGGCGGCGGCAACTGCAAATCCCTTGATACCAGCAGCGCTGTGGGGATGCAGTTGGCCATGACCGCATTATGGACAGCATTGGCAAAGTCTGTCGGCATGTTGCCCGTCTGTCTCCATTCCTTCACGACCGATTCCGGTGATCTGGAATCATCGCTGACTGTTATCTTGCCTTCGATTTTGATGAAGCCCATTCCGGTATAATTGGCTGTAAAACGGAATTCGATTGAGACATCCGTGTTGCTTACTGCATTCATCGCCGTCACGGTACTGTTGTGGTCTATCCTGACATTTACCATCTTTTCACCAAGCTGAGAAAATCTCTTTGCTTCAAGTGTATTGACTTCCCAGCCCTTTATTCCCAACATGAAATATCCCTCCGCCTTTGAAATTGAAGCAGACTCCGGCAACCGTCAGAGTGCACGATTACCGGCATCTGTCTTCCTTTTTCCTGCGGCAGTATATTGTCATAGACATGTCCCCGCTTATAAATCCATTTGGCCATCGACAGGGTCTGCTTAATTTCTGATTTCCGTCCAAACCCATGATTATCGTAAATTGGCATTTGAATGTCATCCGGCATATGTACTCCCTGAAGGGAGTGTCATCCAGCTTTGCAGCGTGCAGCCGGTACACCGTTGCCGATCATGTTTTGAGGCATTGACCTCTCCCCGCGGACATCACTTCCATGAACATAGCTGTATGTAGCTGTAGAAATCAGGCATTAACCGGATACGGACATGGCCTGCAAGACATGGGCTGAAATAACAGTGTCCGGAAGGGAACTACATTAACACGCGTTGCAAAACAGTTGTTTAATTTCGTTTTTCGTAAGTTTGCGAAACGCTTCCGCTGCCTCGAATTCGGCTGTTCTGAATGTGCATTCGCCATAAATGTTCATTATTGAGCTGTAATAGCACGTTATAAAGTATCTTTTGTTTTGCTCCCCTGCGAAGCGATACTTTAAATAAAGCACCGTAAATTGAATGTTAGTCTCCGAATAAGGGGACAAAAAGCGTAAACAAGGAAGAATATAGATGGAACAGAGCAAGGAATTGACAAAAATAGCCGATTTGACGCCCGAATCAAAGAGCGTCAATGTGATAGCAAAAGTACTCTCAGTGGGGGAGCCGAAAGAGATTCCCTCCAAGTTTGGACCTTCGAGAAAGGTCGCTGAAGTGCCTATAGCAGACGAGTCCGGTAGCGTGGTCCTAAGCCTTTGGCAGGATCAGATTGGAACAGTCTCTGAGGGCGAAACGATCCAGATTGAAAATGGATACGTATCGCTTGTAAAAGGACACATAAGAGTAAACGTTGGGAAGTACGGAAAGATAGCGAAGAGCGAAGTGGACATAGCTGACCCGAGCACCGGTGTAAACGTAAGCGACAAGGAATACGAGCAGCCGGAAAGGCGCCCGTTCAACAACAGGCGCAGGTCATTTGGCGGCGGCGGTGGCGGCAGGCGGGACGACAGAGACAGATACTGAATAACTGACCCGCAGGTTTTGACTTTGCTGCATATGCGGCTACCAAATCCTTTAATTTTATCGTCTCAGATTAAAATCTGAGGCTTAATTTTTGCATTTTTTCATCATTCCGATGGCAATGGCAGATTTAGCTTTCCCCTTTAGCTGCAAAGGAATGGCCTGTGAAACAGATGATTTCCGAATGTATTTCCAGAAAGCGAGTCGCCTGTGCTGAGATGATCTGTCGCATAATTCATGTGCGTCCTGCAGGTCATCGCGCAATTTAAATTAAATAATGGCAGCGTTTACCTTCTCGACGCGCCGCAGTAACTCAGCCTGGGAGAGTGTGAGACTGAAGTGTTTCAACACGGAAATCTCAAAGTCGCCGGTTCAAATCCGGTCTGCGGCACATGCTCCCCGGCACCGCTCACTCCTGTTTGAAGACGCGATCCTTCCACGCAGGCGGCATCGGATATTTTCTGTCGAGCAGATAATAGCTCCTCCCGCCCTCCGACACAAACGATGTCACGACATAACCGCCGCTGAACAGCTCTCTGAATAATTTTCTTGTCTCCATCCTCCATCTGATTGCCGCATCCATCTTTTCTTGTTTCAATCGCACAAAGTCATAGGGTATTTCGACAGTCACCCTGTCGCCGGCCGGCTCGTGCACCGAGGCAATCTCCCTCATCCCGCTTCTTCCAATCCTGGTTTCGGTTAAAGTCTCGTAATCTTCCGGCCTGAATGTTTCCGATTCTCTTTCTTCGCCTGTCCACCATTCGGCTATGAGTCTGTCTGTTTCAATGCCTGCGTTCAGCCTGTCGGTCATCGTCCCGTAGAAGTTCACAAGATATGTTCTGCTTATTGCGCCCAGTTTTCTGATATTGAAATTGCCGTTAAGGCTCATCAGGGGATCAAAAGTCCATGCGACCAGCTCATAACCATGCTCTCTGGCCCACTCCCTCTGCCTCAGTTTAAGTCTGCGGCCAATGCCTGAATATTTCTTTTGCTCTATGACACCAGTCATGTGTGAATAAACGTAATACCTGTCCCCGGCCCTTCCTATTATCCCGAAGAGGAAGCCGACGAGTTCTGCGCCATCGTACGCACCAAGAACGAGTCCGCCGTGGTATCTGACTGCATTCAGCAGATCTCCTACAAACGACTCCGGCTCCTCCATTCCCCAGGCGCTTTCAGCAACGGCTAATACCTCCTTCATTTTTTCCGGATCGTTTATTTCACATATTTCGACCAGCAGATCATCTCCAGTGGGTTTCGTGCATCTCAGTTCTATGGACTGTTCCAGTTCTCTGCAATGATTACCTCCAGCATGATGCCATAGAACATGGCATTCTCATCGAAACGGAAGACAGCACTGTGCTTGGAAGCCCTTGTCGATAAGTCCCCTCCGGTGCCCAGAAATGCGAATGCCCCCTTCACTTTTTTGAGATAGTATGCAAAGTCCTCGCTGCCCATGGTGGGACTGCAGGCTGCATTGCCCATGAATCCGCCGGCAAGAGTTCTGCATTTTTCTGCGAATTCACGGTCGTTTATCACAGCCGGTCCGCTGTTCAGCAATTTGATTTCTGCGCTCACTCCAAAATTTGTCTCCGCTGCCGAACAGGCTCTCTTCATACCCTCATAAAGCCTTTTCCTGACATCCTCTGAAAAACTTCTCATCGTCCCTTTCATCACAACCTCGGAAGGTATGACGTTTGCTGCATTTCCTCCCTTTATTTCGCCGAACGATACCACCCCGCTCTGCAGCGGATCCAGTGTCCTGGAAACAAGCCAGTTAACGCTGTCTATGATGGATGAGGATGCAAGTATCGTGTCCTTCGCGAGATGGGGATATGCGCCATGCCCTCCCGCGCCCCTGACTGTAATTGAGAACTCGTCCGGTGCGGCCATTGCCGGGCCGTCCAGGATTGCAACAGTTCCGGTATCAAGCGATGGCCATACATGCAGACCGAAAACCCTTTCCACTCCTTCGAGTGCTCCCGCCTCAATCATCATCTTCGCACCCCTTCCAATTTCCTCCGCCGGCTGGAAAAGGAACCTGGCATGAGCCCTCTTCCTGTCGTGTATGACGGCAGCCGCTCCCGCCAGCATCGAAGAGTGCGCATCATGACCGCATGCATGCATAACTCCTTCCACCCTGCTCGAAAATTCCTCTCCGGAATTCTCAATGATGGGGAGGGCGTCCATGTCGGCTCTCAGCGCGATAACCGGCGGGTCGCCGGAATCGCAGACAACGGACGGGAACCCGTAACTGTGAGGGTTCAGGCCGTGTCCGCTCAGGAATGCTGAAATTGCCGCAGCTGTATCATTCTCCTTCAATGAAAGTTCAGGACGGGTGTGTATTTTCCTTCTGAGCTCTATGCATTCGGGAAGTATTTTCCTGACATGCGATTGAAGCTCGCTGAGGTATCTGGCGTCAGGCATAGTGAAACCGCATGCCTGAGATCATATTTATCATGAATTCATGCCGCACAATATCCGGCACAAAGAAATGCTTCATTCTGTCTTCTTCGGTCTGATCAGATAGCGGCACATGTGTTTTCCTTCAACCATCCAGTGAGTCCGCTCAACACTGTCTCCGAGAAGAGCCCTGAAGAGCTCCAGTTCCTTTGTGCACGCCGCGCCGTATTTTGATGCGACCTGCATTAGGGGGCAGTTGTGTTCTGCGAGCACATCTGTCCCGTCATCGAGCTTCCCGGATTCTGCAAGGAAACCTTCCTCCTCCCTTATCCGTGCAAGTTCCTTCACCCTGTCTTCGAACGACAGGCCTGAAAGCCTGGCCGAATATCTTTCCTGGAGTTCGTTCTTCCTCCTTTCAAAGAACTCCGTGATGCCCTCCTTTCCCACCTTTTCCTCTATAAATGACAGTGCCGACAACGCAATGTACGGGTACGATGTAGGGAAAAGATAGTGTGCGCTGGGCGTCAGTGAATATCTGTACTCCGGCCTGCCGACACCTGACCTCATTACCCGTTTCTGGACAAGCCTGTCTCTCTCCAGATTTGAAAGATGCTTGCTCACCGCCATTTTGCTGATGCCCAGTGATGCGGCTACGTTTTTCATGCTCGTCTCTCCGTTCTGCTTCACTATGGCGATAATCGCATTGCGTGTTGAATGGCTGGCCTTGTCCATCAGATCTGTCCTGACCAGCTCGTTGTCAATCTCGTAATGTTTTCTTCCGGGCATCATTTCTCTCCTTTGGCACAGTTACGGCGGGAGCCCTATCTTTTATAAGCTTAATAGTTTAACTATTTTCAAAATCTTTACACAGTCCTCCGCTTATATCAAGTATCCGGCCAGAAAACTCGCAGCAGGAGCAATGATCCATCCCAGCACGATGACTGCAAAGGGCTTCATCGAAATGTATCTCTGCTTATATGAAAGACCGGAGCCAAAGAGACCTGCGGACAGTGTCTGCGTGCTGGAGAGCGGTATGCCGAACAGCGTGGCAAGTTCAACAAGCAGTATGGAATTCGCAAGCGTGATGAGTGCATTCGAGTATCGCAGAGAAAAGAGTTCATGACCGACACGCCTGAGTTCCCTGGAGCTGAGGAGGACGGTGCCGATTACAATTGCAGCTATCGCGACAATGAGGTTTGGCAGACTGTAGCCGGCAACGGAAACCATTAGGCCAATGGTGTTTGCGCCGAGAACATAGGAGGCGAAGAAGGAGGCTGCGATGAGCATGACTTTGTAAACGGCCACACGATTCCAGATGTCCCGCGGATCGGATCTGTTTACAGCCTTCGTCAGAATGAATGCGGAAACTAGCGCAACCAGCGGAGCCACAACCCACATTGCCGCAACTTCCCCGAAGTAATGGAGGTCTATCGACTGGTGGTGTGCATATGAAATGCCGGCCATCAGTCCGACCAGGGACATAGTCAGGGACAGTGGCGCCTTCAGAAAATGACCTATCAGGAAAACAATGACTGTGACCGCGAGGGCTTCCGTCACAATTGCGGGAGTCGGGAACGGCAGAAGCCTTGAGGCAGCCTTTTCCAGATATGAGCCCTGTATCAGCAGGCCCAGAATGTATCCCAGTGTTCCGAGCGCAATTCCTGATTTCCTGCCCAGGATGCCTGACCCGATTGTTGTGCCCACGCAGGCGCTCAGGTTGTTTCCCGCCACAAGCGAGACTGCTGCCAGCAGCGCGATTGCCGTGGTAATGTAGAACGTCTGCATCACTTCGAGATCGATGTCGCTATTGCCAGCACCAGGTCGGAGACATCCTCGCAGCCGTCCAGTATGTCATCAATTTTGTGTATCATGTTGCTTACGTGGTTGAACTGGAGGAAATTGATCTCCGCGGCAATGCTGTAAAGTTTGTCAAATGCCGCATCCTTTATGTTGTCGCCGTCTTCCTCAAGTTTCTCGATGCTCTTCCTGTCCTCCTTCATTTCGCCTATGTCCTTTGACTTCAGCATCCTTGTCAGCAGTTCCATAGCCTGATCTGCAAGTTTCATCATCGAGAGGGCCATTTCGTTGAAAACTGAAAGTTTGCCGTCTTCTTTCTGGGTATCAACCGTTCTCATGCGGTTCATTTCCCTGCTGATGTAGTAGAAGTCGTCCATCACGCTGTCGGCCATCTCCACGCATTCAAGGAGATTGTCGATAATGTTGGAGCTTATTGCACCGTTTGTTATTTCGTTTTTAATACGGAAACTCAAATTGTCCGACTTCTTCTCGAGAAGCCTTATCTTCTCATTTTCCTGCTGTATCGAATCTCCGCGGGGATTGACGAACATGGCGGTTATTATGCTGTCCGCTTCCCTGGCAGTGTCTATGATCTCTGCCACCTCTCCGAACACCTTTCTTTCGCCTATTATGAGCATTCCCTTCAAATCGCGTAAGTTCATCGGTCCGCCCTGTTCAATTTTTCAAAGCTGAGTGAAAATGCCCTTACACTGGTGAAGTTTATAAAGTCGATTATGCCGCAGACAGGAAATTACGATATTCGTTACATTGCATGCATTGAAACTGTTTAACCGGCCAGACCGTTGCCTCAGCCGATGCCAGCCGATGTTATCAAACTATGAAACTCATGTCGCTCTGTTTTATATTCAGTTCTGAGGGTAATTGTAACCAGACCGGTGTTGAGTTTCATGATTAATTCGAGGAAGAGTACTTCAAGGAAGGGAAGGAAGGACTCGGGCGTTTCTGAAATCATTGGCGACATACTGATACTGGGAATAACGGTAACCCTGTTTTCGACAATATTCCTCTATGTGAATGCCTTTCCGACGCCGAATGCCCAGACCTATGCCGACTTCAATGCTACACTGTCTAACACCACCTCTCCCACTTATCTGAACATTACGCATGAAGGGGGCCAGGCACTCACAAGCTCCCTTACGGCCGTTGTTGTGCAGGTGAACCAGAACACATCTGTTTTTTCCCTGGATGAGGGATATGGCCAGAATTTCTCACATTGGAATTCTGTCCGATGGACAATAGATATACTGTGGGGAGTAAATCTGACCGGATCTTTAGCCGTTACGAGCACAAGCGTTGTAATGGTATCAATTATTGACAAGGCCAATAACTATCTTGTCTGGAGCTCTGTTCTTCAAGGAAAACCTTCACATGTTCGGCCAGTAATTCAGAGCGCCTGGGCTTTGCCCAATCCGGTAAGTCCTGGAAGCAACATCACTGTGTATGCAAGTATATATGGAAGCAACCATGCGATCACTGTTACCGCGAACGTAAGTCTTCTCAATGACTCCAGCAAGGCAAAGTGGATGCCAATGCTCACAGCAGGCTCTTCGGGTGGTCTCTATAATACAACATCCTTTCGTGTGAATGCAACCATGGTCCAGGTGGGCAGTTCTTATCCGGTGACGGTAACTGTCAATGACACAGTCGGGAACTCTCATACATCCTCCAATTACACTTTTATGGTGTCAGTGGAAAACACAGGTCCTAATATTGTAACCGCGAGCATTAACCCGAATCCGACAACCCCGACGACAATGGGAGGTAAGTTCAGCATAACCGCGTATGTTGTTGACAATAATCAACTGGCATTTGATCCTCTTAATAACGGCAAAGGTGTTGGAAGCATTACAGTGAGGGCTCTCAGTCCGTCATTGACGAACATATCCGTCAGCGGTTCTCCAAAACCAATGAATACCACGGACTATCCTGGAATATACACCCTGTCCGGTAAAGTAAACTCCTCAGCTTCTGGCGTGGAACCATTCCTGATAACAGCGACCGATTCGAGTGGCAATAAAGCTTACTTCACTGTGGAGTTGGTGGTGCTTCAATCCCTCAATTCGAGCTCCTTATTGAATCAGTCTTACCCATCGAAATATCTTGGAGATACAAGCATGAGCTTTTCACAGTTCAGCTGGAGAAACATGAGTACAGGCGCAAATCCGAGTTATAATTCCGGATATAGCATACCTACCAGTGATGTGATATATTCATCTACTCCGCATAAATCAAGCGCAGGCGTTTATTTCAATCTCGTCCTTGAAAATCACAACTGGTCTGGAAGTGTGACGACTTCGCATGATATCTACCTTGATGGTTTCTCCCAAATTGCTTTTGTGTTTTTCAGTTTTTCCACGCCCAATAAATTCTATGCTGATATGTCATTCATAGTAATGAACGAATCTGCAGGAGCCACTGAATGGTTCGTCAACTCATCCGGCACGCCTGGATACCATCAGACCACAGTAAGTCAAAGCAGTGCTACTTATCCTGCTCTTGGGAGTCCTTCCTCCTATAATCCGTCAAATTATATACTCCTTCCAGCAGCGATTGGAGGGGTTGCCGTTTCAGTAAACGTGAGTTTTGGAATATCCGAATCATCATTAGGCACCAAACCATCGATTCCACCGCCAACATCAACTGGCGGTCCTTTTATAACCGGCGCATTTGGTAGCGGGTCAAGTGGTGTAGGCACGCCAGCGGTATCTGCTGATTTCCTGATACTTTTCGGGTATCAATGGCCGGCGGAAACTCCACCTACAACTCTGACAACAACTGGGATACCATATGGGCAATCGCTTCCTTTCACTGGAATTTACTGGTACTGAATGAAGTCTATCATGGTGTCAATTTGTGAACTGCACTTTCGTGAGACTCGTTTAACCTGACTTCTCGCAAAAGGAATGGATATGACATTCTCGACAGAGAACATCCATCCTTCTTGCCTCTTTCGTGAAAGACTTTGCATCTCTCAACTGCTGGCATGTGTTATCGACTTTTATTACCCAAGTTCGACAGGATTTTTTGCGTGATTGTTCGGGAATTTCACTTTCGTTTGTAGTGGTAATCGAGAAGAGAAGTCTGTTTAGACAAACTGAACATTCTTCTCTTCCGTAAACACCTTCTCTCCGATGTCCCGCGACTCTGCGAGTGCGGTCTGCCATCCTGTGCGCTGTGTTGCGGTGAATCACCTGCGTGCCGAATCATCCTTCACCGCATGTTCGCTGAGAACTATGTTGCCGAATGAACTGAAGACGCTTTCAGCACTTATTGCTGGCAGCTGCCTGTCCGGGCTATTACGTTCGTGCATTGTCTTCACATCGATCTCGGCAATGCGTTCGATGAGATACGCAAGCACGCAGATCCATATGTGTTCAGCAATCCTGTCACAAGGCCTGTAACCGACAGGCCTGACATCGAGCGATGATCTTAATTTGGAAATGACATTTCAATTTTTGTCATTTTTGTCGGAGTAAAACTTGTCTCAATAGGGTGGATACTGGGAACTTTCATCCTGATGAAATTGGAGGCTCTAAACCAACAATTGCCTGCTGGCCTTGTCGTCGCTTAGTTGTTCCGCTGTCTGAACGTTCTCTGCAGCATTATGCGCTCTGTTCTGTACGTTTCTTCAATGGTGTAATTAGCCCCCATCAAGAATGCTTTTCCGGAGAAACAATGGTAGATTTATTGTGTTTCGTATACTCAATACACACATGCACGATAAATCGAAATTACCAACGCAAAATCATCATTTCACCAGGGAGGCAATTCACATTGTAGAACCTCGGTTACAACGGATAAATGCGTTCCTCTTCCCTCGCCATGTGACGTTGACGTCAGGTGAGTTCATCGAGTTGAAGGAGAAGGAGGCAGAACAATGAAAATGAGAAAATCCGCCACAACCATCCCCCTTCCATCTGGACTCTTCATCATGGAGGCTGGTCATTCCCGAAAAACAAGAATATAGGCACGAAAAGGGCAACGTTTTCGACTTTATGAACACATGATGCGACGGCTTCCTCATCAGGCGTTGTAAATCTTGTGAGATGGTCTTCCGGCGAGCATATCGGATCCGCCTTCCTTTGCGCTGCTGAAGTCTCTTGACTTGATGAATTCTTCAAACGATTCTCTGTCCTTCCATTCCGAATAAATGAGATAGCTGCCCGGTTTATCCACCCGTTTGTAAAGAAGAGCGGAAACGAAACCTTTCTTTTTCTTGATTTCCGCGACGACCAGGTTGAAGTAGCTTTCAAAATCATTTTCCTTTCCCGGCACGACGTCGTAATAGAGCCCTACTGTCAGCATTTTATCAATTCCGGGATAGCCGCGCCTGATATTTCAGCATTGTTCAGAGAATGGAAACTGATGTTCAGGTCATATTCACTCTTGCAGATTACAAAATACAATCTATGCCTTTGTTGTGGGCTGCCCGGGCTGTCCCTGGCCGCCCGGCTGGCCCACATCAGTCAATTCCTTCTCAATCATTTCTGTTGTCCTGTCGGGGTCCCTGTAGTATGCAGATATCAGGGATGCGACCTTCTTGTAGTTGTTGTAGTTCTTCTTCCTCATGTATTCGAGGACGAGAACCCTTCTGCGCATCTCGTTCTCCATCTGCCTCGGGGACCATCCTCTGGACAATCTTATCTTTTCAAATATGTAGCTGTGCCCTGAGAAGTGGAAGCGGTCATCGGCCGGATTCCAGTTAAACACCGAGTTGTATATGATCTCGTTTGTTTCCGGATCAAGACCGACGATCTCGGTGAGCGACTTGACCCTTCTTGTCATCTTGGTGCCGACCTTCACCTGCCCCTGGAGGAGCATTATGTTCAGTGCCGTCATGAGTGACCTCGGGAGATTTATCGGCTCACTTTCCATCCTGTGTATCATTGCACTCAGATCGTCGGCATGGAATGTCGAATAGGCTATTGTGCCTGTGGCCATTGCCTGAAACACCACATACGCCTCCTTGCCCCTGACTTCTCCCACCATCAGGTACTGGGGTCTCTGTCTCATTGCTGCGGTCAGCAGGTCGAACATGTCAACAGCTCCGGCCATCTGGCCTGAAGACTTGCCGCCAAAACCTTCCCTTGTCACGGATGCAATCCAGTTCTCGTGCGGAAGGTTAAGCTCCCTGGTGTCCTCGATGCTTATTATCTTCATCTGCGGCGGTATGAAGAGCAGAACAGCATTGAGTGTAGTGGTCTTGCCGCTTGCTGTACCTCCGCAGACCATCATCGAGCTGCCATATTCTATACAGAGCCAGAGATAGGCCATCATCTCGATGCTCATTGTCTTGAAGCGAACGAGGTCTATCGGTGTGAACGGGTCGTCCTTGAACCGCCTGATTGTAAACGAGGAGCCCTTCTTTGTAACATGCTTTCCCAGTGTCGCATTCAGCCTTGAGCCGTCTGGAAGCGTGGCGTCCAGCATCGGGTTTGCCACCGATATGGTCTTCCCAGAGCGCTGTGCAAGCCAGACAACAAATGCATCGAGGTCGGTCTCCTTCTCAAATCTGATGTTCGACTTTATTGAGCCGTATTTCCTGTGGAAAATGAACAGCGGTATGTTGACGCCGTCGCAGGAAACGTCCTCCACGTTGCTGTCGAGCATAACGCCCTCTATTGTGCCCAGTCCGACCAAATCCCTGCTCAGGTAATAGAATATTCTCTCCATTGATATGGGGTTGAGTGAAATATCGAGGGCACGCATTACTTCAAGGGTTGCCTTTTTGAGAACCTTTTCCCTCTCCTCCTTTTCATCCTGTTCGGACAAGTTGAGCGTCGAGACCAGCGCTTCCTTCAGTTTAGTCAGTACGCTGCGCTCATCCAGGGATAGCGGGGGTTCTATGAGCTCGTATATGTATTCATTCGGTATGGTGTCGTACTTTATGCGTGCGTAAGAATAGGGCTCCTTCAGAGGTATGAGCTCCACCTCTTCCACCGTCTTCTCGTTAATCAGCGGAACCGGGGTTATTTTCTCGTTGCGTCCTTCCTTAAATTCTTCCTCGGTTATCCTGACACGCACGGGCTTGTTTCCGAGGGAATTCAGGAAACGGATGTATCTGGATTTCATTCCCATGTGTCTTTTCTGCTGTTCCTCTTCCTGCTGTTTCTGCTCTTCCGCGCTTACCATTTCTCAGACCCCCAGCAGGAAATGCATGAAGACAAGCCCGATTACAAGCATGATGGCGCTGTGCCTCATTCCGTTCGTAATCTTCCCGTCCTGTATTACTCCAGCCATAATACCGTCACCTGTTGCATGAACAATGACTGCTATGTAGAACGCGAGTGTTACCGGTCCTATTGCCAGGACATTGACCTGCGATATGCCGCTTGTGGTGAGGACCCCCCCGGCATTCTGGAGCTGCGTGCCTGCCTTCTTTATCTCGGGTATGAATGTTGCCTCGAGTATGAATATGGTTGCAAGGAACACTGCAAATGATATGTAGATTACAACCATGTATGTGCTCATTGCAATTGTCCGTTCCTTTCTGTCGAGTATCCTCTCTCTTGCATCGTGCGCAACCATGTTCAGTACATCTGAAACATTCCCTCCCGCGTCACTTGCCTTGATGATTATGTTTGAAATTCTTGTTATCAGTGCGCTGTTCATCCTTTCGGAGAACATCCTGATTGCCTCTGTCGCCGGAACCCCCCAGTCAATCTGTGCGGACATCCTTCTGATCTCAGGCGTGAGTTTTCCGTACTTTCCCGAAGATGCAATGAGGATGGCCTGCGCCAGTGTCATTCCGAATCGTCCAGCCTCCGCAACATCCCTGAGGAAATCCGGCACCCTTTCTTCAATCAGTGCGATTTTCCTGACCTGCATGCTTGCATAGATACCGTACGGTCCGGTCATTACTGCCAGCGCCAGCACAATCCAGTCAAGAAAACCGAATCCCAAGTAATTCTGGCTGTTCATGGCACCTACGATGCCGATGAGCAGGAAAATGAACATTGTTGCTACCGAGACAGCGAGTATCTGCTTGCCCAGATCCTTCCTTACGTTCATCAGCGGCTTGAGATCAACGTAAGATGAGACTGTTGCGTTCATTGTGCGGCCTCCTTACTAAGGTTCCAAACAAAGAAGATGAAGCCTGCCTGTGATGCCGGTATCATCAGGAGCACAACGACAAACAGCAGGAGCACGGTGGAGGTCAGCGGTGTTCCGAACAGGACTGCAACAGGTGCCGCGGAACCGCCGCCGTTGACTATCGCCATTATCGCCATAATGACGACAAGGAAGAGGGGGAATGCCACAACAACAGTCACAAATGTCTCTGCAAAGAGGCCGAGTGTTTCCATATCCCTCTTTGTGTTGAGTTTGTCCTCCTTTTCGAACTGTTCGGCCTTTGCGAGGAAATAAGGCTTCAGCTGGCCTCCGGAAGTGGCGGTTGTCACAACACCCTGCAGGAAGTCCTGGAATTTTGTCGAGGGTGTCCTGGCGGCTGCATTTCTTATTGCTGTCAGTATGTCCACACCCAGAAGTGTTGTATCCCTAGTAATCCACTCGGCTTCCTTCTGTACCTCTCCGTAAATTGGCTGTTTTGCGAGCTCGCTGAATATTACATCAATGTTGACATCCGCGGATGCAAGCGCGGAGATGAAGCTCATTGCGCTCCCGATGTGCCTGTTGATATCCCTTCCCCTGGTGTTTGCCTTTGAGGACGGGAGGGAATTGAGGACAAAATAAGTGATTATCGGAGGCAGCAGTGCGGGAAGAATCAGGGCAGAGATTCTGAGAACAACAATCTGGTTGAGCAGCGCGAGTATGACACCGCCGAATACAACGCCCACGGCCATACCGATAATGAAAACGATGATTGTGGACATCCATACGTACGCCGTGTACTCCTCGGGCCTGATCTTGATATGCGCCTTTATAAGGCTGTCCTCAAGCGACTGGTTCTGCCTGAATCGTGCCTCGACAAACCTGTGCATCGTTCTCCAGCAGAACTGCTGGTAGGGCGTCAGTTTCACATAGTCGGGGACAGTTCCATGAGGAAGCCTGATGGGATGCGGCCCTTCCAGCATCCTCTTTGACTTTACTGTTTTTGTTCCCAGGTAGCTCTTCTTGACACCCTCGAACCTGCTGAACAGGTTTGACTCATCCTGCTGACTAGACAACTACCGCATCCTCCGCAACTTTAACAGTCCTGCTGAGTGTCGACCGCACCATCTGCATCGTTCCTTCCTGATCCCTGTAATATTTATTGATGAGGGCCCAGATATCCATGTGATTGTTCATTTCTCTCAGAACCATGTACCGCACTATGTCGATCCTTCTGTTGAACTCGTCGTTCAGCTCCTCGTGGGTCCAGTTTTTCAGATCCATGAGTTTGTCAAACAGGGCACTGTGCCCCTTGAAGTTGAAATAATCTTTGACCTGATCCCATTCAAAGACAACGTTGGTTATGATTTCGTTGGTGCCCGGCTCGAATCCTATGAGTTCAACGATATTCCGGATGCGCCTTGCATTTTCCTTTCCGACCCTGACCTGCTGCTGTACCACAACCGTCCTGAGCGCGGTTAGCAGTATCCTCGGTATGTTGATTGGCGGATTCTCCAGCCTGTTGATCATCAGTTTGACGCTGTCTGCATGCATGGTCGAGTAGGTCGTGTGCCCGGTTGCCATTGCCTGAAACATCGTGTAGGCTTCCTTTCCCCTGACTTCACCGACAATGATGTAGTTAGGTCTCTGTCTGAGAGCTGCCCTCACAAGGTCGAACATGTCTATTTCCCCGGGCGCCTTCCCCTGGGCGTTTTTCTCTCCCACGCCGGATCTTGTGCTTCCAGGTATCCAGTTTTCATGGGGAAGATTTATTTCCCTCGTGTCCTCCATCGTGACGATCTTTGCACTCGGCGGAATGAAGAGGGAGATCGCGTTGAGTGTGGAAGTTTTGCCGTTTCCCGTTCCTCCTATTATCATTGCGGATTCCCCGGCTTCCACGCTCATCCAGAGGTATGCTATCATTTCTGGGGACGCAGTCCCGTAGTTTATCATGTCCACCGGAGTGAACGGCTTTTCCTTGAACAGCCTGAAGGTGAATGAGGATCCCCTGCTTGTCACCTCTCTCGCATAGGTCGCCTGAAGTCTGTGACCTTCAGGGGTGGTGCCGTCAAGTATGGGATTTGAAACGCTTATCTGCTTACCGCATTTCTGGCCTATGTAGACAACAAATGAGTTCAGCTGTTCTTCATCCCTGAAGACAACATTTGTTTTGACGCTCTCGTACTTCTTGTGGAATACAAATATCGGAACATCCACTCCATCACAGCTCACGTCTTCTCCGAAGACGTCGTTTATAAAAATGTCCACAGGACCGTATCCGATGAAGTCCCTTATGATGTAATATGCAAGCTTGTCCTTTGTAATGGGTGTCAGGTTAAGGCCCCTTGTGCTCAGGAAACTCTCAATGCTGCGCTTCAGGTATTCCTTCCTGTCCATCTGCGAGAGCTGCTTGTATTCATAATCGAGCGTCCGCTGCAGTGAATTCTTCAGCAGTGAGAGAAGTTTCGTCTCGGTCTCTGTCAGCTGCGGTTCGATTGCTTCAAGAAGGTATTCGCTGGATTCGCTGTCGTATGTGACCCTGATATAGGAATACATTTTCCTGACAGGGTATATTTCGACAACTTCCATAGTCGGCTTGAGGAGGGGGGGTATAACGGTGTACGGAGAGCCCTTGCCCTCAGCCCAGTCCATCTTCCTGTCAACCTCATCCCTGGGCATTTTGATCTTGACACGCCTGTTCCCTCTCTTTGAAAGGAAGCGTTTGTAGCTTTCACCTATGAGTGATGGGATGCTCCTTCTCTGTGTCTCGCTCTCGTGTGAAGTTTCTGCGGTTGATGCCATTTTCACTCCTCCGCAGCGATACTCACAATCGCGGTAGAAAGTGTAATCTGAAATCCCTTACTGGGTGTCACTGTTACTGTCAGAATGTAATTCTGAAAGCTAAGATTTCCGACACTCACCTTCAATCCATGCCCCTGGCTCAGTCCTGCCTGTCTGAATGCTGAATTTATGAAATTCTCCCATGCTGAGGCGAATGGCGTAACTATCTGCATTCTGATGGAGCCATTCACGCTGTATGTCCCCTGCGAGAATTCAAGCAGCTGCGAAGTAAGGCCCACGGTATTTGTTCCGGAATAAGTGACATTTGATGATGTCGGTGTCTCCACAGACAACTGCAGCAAACGCATACTAACTGTATTGCCGCTGCTAGTGACATTGAAGCCTGGATTCGCGAGCATTACCTGACCGCTGCTCTGCCCTAGGATAACAGCATCATTCTCATAGAGGATTGACTGAGGGATATAGTACCTGTTGGGTATGTTCACGACGACACCCCCTCCAGACGTTGAATTCTCAGAGAAACTGTGGCCGTCAGCAGTGTAATTGAATACAACCGAGAATGAAGGATCCTGCATCCCAGCTTCAGGCACTATGCCCAGCTGTCCCTGGGTCCCGGTAGCAAACATCGGCACGCCGGATGAGCCAAGCGTAAGCGGCGTGTAGGCTGAAAGAGTGCTCGAGTGGGAGTTGATGTAATACATCATCATGTTGTCTATCGCCTGTTTGAGCTCCGATATCTGCGTTATCACCTGGCTGTCATGGTTGTGCTCGTTGCCGGCCATCATCGAAGGCACATAGTGGTTTGTGAATATTCCAAGTATTGAGAGAAAAACAAGTAACGCCAGTATTGTTCCGACTACAGAGGCCACTCCCTCCCTGTCAGCCATCTTCTTCGATGGCCTTATGGCTGTCTTCCCTCTCTCTATAATGGGCATCAACTGCACTGTTCCGGGGTTAAAAAGCCTTCAGTTGGTTATATAATTGTGATGCTCTGGTTATCATGTTTTATTCTGTATTTCTGTGCCCCGCACGTCATCCATCAAAACAGTCTTTCCCGGTCGCAAACATTCAGACAGCTTATTTACCTCCTCTGAATTACTATCAATCATGCCCTCGAGAGATGAGTTCAACGGCAAGTCGGTAATCGTAACAGGAGGAACATCAGGCATTGGTCTGGCAACCGCCAGTCTCTTTGCGGCAAGGGGTGCAAACGTCGTAATCACTGGCAAAAACAGGGAAAAGGGGAACAGGGCTCTGGCACAGATCAGGGGAAAAGGCAGTGTCGAATTTTTCAAGGGCAATGTGAGCAGCCAGAGCGATGCCGAAAGACTTGTTTCGTTTTCTGAACGGAAGCACGGCGGCCTCGACATACTTGTCAACAATGCGGGCGTCTACATCGCAAAGAAGATCGATGAGACCAGCGAGGAGGAATGGGACTGGATTATGAATACCAACCTCAAGGGAGTTTATGTTGTAAGCAAGCAGTCCATTCCTCTTCTCAGGAAGAGCAGCGGCTGCATAGTCAACGTGGCCTCGGTCAGCGGTCTTGTCGGTGTGAAAAACGAGGCTGCCTACTGCGCCTCAAAAGGCGGTGTCATACAGCTTACAAAGGCAATGGCCCTTGATTATGCCAGTGACGGCATACGGGTAAATGCAGTCTGTCCCGGGGACGTCGAGACGCCAATGATGTGGGAGGCACTGAACAGGGTGGACGACAAAAATATGGCCGTGGAAAAGGACAAGGCACTGCATCCTCTCGGAAGATTCGGGAAGGCAGAGGAAGTGGCGAAACTGATAATATACCTCTCCTCAGGCGATGCCGCATTCATCACCGGCTCTGCAGTGAGCATAGACGGCGGATGGAGCGCTTATTGAGCGCTCCCTGAAAAGATTTCATTTTGCGCCGTTTTACTGGCTGCCGCCGCTGCTGCTCTGCTGATCCCCGCCTGCGGAACCGTCGGTTTGCTGGCTTTCCTGCTGTTGTGGCTTATCCTGTGGCCTGTCCTCTATCTTCCTTATTATCCGCTTCGGAACGACTATTCTCCTGGGCTCCTGTGGCGGCGCCTTTCCCTCGATGTTCTGCGGCGGCGGTGTCTCGGGCGGCTTTTCCTTCGGTGTCTCGCCCTTTGCAGGTTTGAGCACAGTTCCGCACTTCATGCATTCGATGGAATTCTCCGGATTCATTTCGCCGCAGGAAGGACACTGGATCATTTTTGCCTTCTTCATTTCCTGCTGCCTTGCCAGCCAGTCCTCGAACGAAAGGTAAGTGGGCTGTTTCTTCCACCAGGAAAGGAATGCCTTGTCCGAATATTTGCCTCCCATTTCTGCCCTTGCCTGCGCCTTGAACTTGTCGGTGAATTCCATGTATCCCTTTCTCATTTCGGCGTTCGTGTCGTCCTCTTTGTCAGCCACTCCCTCGTCCACGAATCTGACGCCGCATATCGGGCAGTCCTTCGAATTGGCAGGTATCCAGGAATTGCAGTTGCTGCATTTCGCGGTGCCTGTCTCGAATTCCACACCACAGTAGGAGCACTTCTTTGAGGTCTCGGGTATGAAAGCGCCGCAATTGCCGCATTCTACAACCCTTGCCAGACCGTATCTGTAGAGATATAGCGATACGCCTACAAATCCGGCTATTATGACAATGCCGATAAGCAGCCAGTAAAGCAGCGGTATGCCTGTCGAAGTCTGCGGTGAGATGACATTAAACGACTGTGAAGAGCTCACGAACTGGCCGCCGGAAAACACTTCGAAGTGGTATGCCCCCTGTGTCTGGGATGCGGGCAGGAATATTCTTGCAATCATGACGCCGTTGGAGTTCGTCGTCCCGCTGAATGTCGTGGATGACTGCGGCTGGCCCCTGATATTGTAGAGCTCAATGTTCACAGGGAATGACTTCATCGGCTTGTGTGTCACCTGGGAAGTGACGGTTACTGTCAGAACGATGTATGTTCCGGCTTTTACCGAGCTGCTCGAAATCAACACCGCGGCATTCACCTTTGCTATCGTGATGTTTATGGAAAGCGGTGCGGACAGTATGTCCTGGGTATAACTTGTCTCCTTTATCGTTTCATTCGGATTCACCACAGCAAGGAAGAGCATTGTCTCCTGCTTAACACCGCTCGGAAGTGCCGGAGCCGTCCAGACAACCGCCACATTCAGCGAAGAGTCTGCGGCTATCACAGGGATTGTCGTGTTGGCAACAGCCGTGGTTATGTTTCCGACGGATGGTCCCTCGAGTATTGTCAGAGGGACGTTATCTGCCGGCAGCTGCCCTGTGTTGCGGACGGTGACATTGAATGTGACGTTCGTCTCCTCCTGCAGTGGTCCCGATGCGGTCATGCTTGTCGGAGACAGGTACGGGAGAGAATAGACATCAACAGCTGTCTGCGCGATATTGTTCGTATAGCTTATTTCGGAAACTGCCCTGACTCCCGTTGCGTTGGCAGGATTTACATTGACTGTCACGGTAACATTTCCAGACAGTTGAGGTACGGCCCATTCTGCAATCACCGGCAGCGGAATGGAGCTGCTGACGCTCAGGGGCTGCGAGACGGACGCTACTGCCGTCTGATCTATGACTGTGTTGTAGTTGTTGCCTGATATGCCGAACTCTACGGTGAAATTCTGTGTAACTGCAGCGTATCCGATGTTGTAAACCAGTGCAGTTATGTTCACCGTGCTCTCTTCAACCACGAGCGACGGCGTTACGAATATGTTCTGTGAGCTTATTTCAAGATCAGGCAGTTTTATGAAAAGAACTGTTCTCAGCATTGAATTCTGCTGGATCAACGGTATTGAGTAGTGAGCGAGTGATATTGTCTCGTTTGGAGCATACCAGGTGCCTGCATTCACATAGCTTGTGTTTACAACATAGTCTCCCCTGTATGTGTCTCCGTGCGAGTTGATTATGTCAGACAGGCCGGCAAACACGACCGCACCCGTTGAGTTGCTGTAGCCCTGCGAGAACAGCGTACCGTGCGGTTCGGTGAGGTTTGCAAATGTGTAAACAGATACAAGCGCTCCTCCTATTGTTGTTCCTGACTGCCCGTATACATCAACCGTCAGCCATCTGTATATGTACGCGGCTGCACCGGACTGTGCGCTGACCGAGGGTGCCGAGATATTGTAAAGATTTGCAACTTCGCTGTAACCGAGTGATATGGGATTCGAGAATACGCTGTTGAATGAGTTGATGACAGCACCCGAGAAAGCTGCTGTAACAAGGCTGCCCTGCACCGCACTGTTGTTAATCCACACTGCAGCACTTCCGCCGGTTACAACGTTGATATTGGGACCCAGAACCGAGTTGATGAGGACCAGTTGTGCACTGCCGAAGACGTACAGGTTTACAAGGTAGTTTGAGGTTATCAGTGAATTTTCAATTACGGTCCTTCCGGTCTGATTCACAAGGAATGCATATTCTCCGCTGTACGACTCAATGAAGTTGATGCCGCCGTTTGAGACCATCAGGTACCCGCTCTGTGTCACCACTATGTTCGATGACATGTTTATTGATGATATGATCTGGAAGGGTTGTGACGGTCCTGAATTTGAATCATTTATAACAAGATCCTGCTGCCCGACAGAGAGGTAAATCAGCAACACGCTGTAATTCAGGTTTCCCGCGTGGCTGTATTGCACGATTGTCTGCGACGGATCTATGTAAACATAGATTGGCACTGAGCCTATTGTTGTCGGTATCCAGCTTATTGATGTGGTGTTGGTTCCGCCTGCTGACACGCTGGTGATACCGGTGCCGATCAGTGTTCCGCCGCTGAGCGGGTTACCGTAATAGAAACCGACAGTCAGATTTTTGACTCCCGCTCTTCCAAGCGTATTCTGTATGGTGGCAGTTATCACGACAGCCTTTCCGCTGAAAGCCGGGCTCGGGTTGAACGTTATTCCCGAAGATGATACTACAAGCTCGGGTAAATTGGGTTCAACATAGAAGAGTGTCGAGTTGAAGTCTCCGGAATAGCTGGACTCGGGAACAGTCTTGTTCGGGTTGGCATTCACGCTTATTGAATTGTTGCCGGCAGCGGAAAAAGTCCATGGAAGAGTGATTGTTTTGGTCTCTAACGGACTTAATGATGTAACTACATTTTCGCTCGAAACGAGTTGTCCGTTCGCTCCGTCTGATACATTTATCGTAATGGAATTAATTCCGGTCTGAGCGTCATCGGTGATATTGAAAGTAATCTGTCCGGTCTGGTTCTGGTAAACAAATGACGGTGTGACATATGGCTTTCCCACCAGAACGAGCGGGAGCGGTACAGTGACAGGAATGGACACATTAAAGTAGACAAGCTGTGAAGCTGCCGTAATATTCGGGAACGGCTCAAAGGCCATTGAGAAACCGAAATCAGCTCCATTGTAAATGACAGTCATTGTATAGTTTCCGACAAACATCGAGTCCGGGTATGTGGAATAATCTATCAGATCTGTAAGCAGCGGCACTACAGCATTTCCGAAGTAGTTGGTCACGTTGTAGTTTGAAGATGTTTTTCCAAGATATGAGAGGACGGATGAAGGCGGCGTCATCTGATAGTTGTTGAGAGGTGCCACATAATATCCTGCGGATGTTCCCGCAGAAACGTTTGTTGGGGTGCTGCTGCTGTATTTGAAACTCAGTCTGCTGTTGTTTACAGGGAGTCCCTGTCCATTGTGGACGGTGACATCCGCAAATCTGTAAATGTATGCCTGGGGCAGAATCTGGGCCTGCACCCTGAGATCCTTTATGCTTATTGTTACACCGCCGCTATTGTCGATATAGACAACCAAGTTTTTCAGTTCATTTAGATTGGTTATGCCCAAGGAATTCAGATTCGCAGAATATTGACCAATTCCGTTGCTTCCTATAGTAATGCCTGTCGAAACGTAATTAGAAATAGGTTCTCCTATTTGGCCTATCAATACTTCTTGCGCTGTTACCGTGTTTGTATACAAATATAGTGTCGCAGACTTGAGTTGTGTGTTGAGCGAAACGCCTCCTGAAACATTCATTCCATAGGTCTGCATAGCGCTTCCAGCGGTTATGTTGTAGTAGGTGGATGTGTTGGAGTCAAGCAGATTCAATTCCGTCGGACTTGCTGTGTTTGAAGGTCCAAAAGTCGCCGCCTTCGCTGTCATCGACGCAATCTGTCCCACTATGGCCGGCACGAACGGGCCGGTGTATCCGGAGGTGACTGACTGATTTACCGTGACGCCATAGAGATAGGCATGAGCAGTGTCTGCAACGGAAATAGCATCATGCAATGCTCCGCTGTCTATGAAATTCGCGTCGATGAAGCTGTCAATTGCTGTGAAACTTGAAGCACCGCCTATTGTCATATTCTTGTAAGCCGGCTGGTTAATAGTCATCAGGAACCAGAGCTTGTTGACAAGCAGTGTTCCAGATGAAACGTATATCCAGACAATTATCCTGCTGAGATCATTTTCTGTAAGCCCTCCAGGGAGGGTTATGGAGGAGGTGTAATAGTTGTTGGCATTCGGAGCATAGTAGGTCGCAGTATTGATGAGTGAAGCCTGCTGCACAGGATCCGTGGTGTTTCCGTATGCCCAGTAGACTGTAGCCGGTGTCCCTGATGTTGCTCCGCTCGTTTCGTATTCCACATTAAGCGTTACCGCGCCCAGCGGCTCGTTCAGGCCCCCGGTCGTGAAGTTAGTCACCGAAAGCTGATGTCCGGCCTGAACCACATAGTTTGACTGGTCAAATGCCGTGAGATTGAATATGTTCTGGTTGGTTGTTGTATCGGCAAGGGGTGCCTGCCTGAATACCGAAGTGGGTAAGGCCTCAAGGCTGTAAGACACGCTGTTCTTCTGTGCGCTGTCAGATGCAAAGGGATAGTGTTCGACGAACACCGTAGTCTGATTGTATGGCCCGTGCAGTGAATACATGTAAATCTTTGAATTTTGAAGCAGTACGTTCGCGGAATAGAACGAAGACACCGGAGGATTTGCAAACACATTGGGCGGGAAAACACTCTCGTTGATGTAGTTGGGGTTGAACTGGGATGCACTGAAACCGCTTATCGATGAGTCAATCATAGTGAAGTTTGAGCTGTATACGACAAACTGCCCGGGGAAAACAAAGGATGAATTGTCCTGCATCAGAATTGATGCTCCGTTGCTCTCAAATACGCCCAGCACCGGTATGTCGTTGAGTAGCTGCAGATTGGTCGTCACTGTCGAATGGCTCATTATGAGCCTGCCTCCGTCCTCTACAGTGATGTGGAATATCGATGCTCCCGGGTAGGTTCCGCTAGATGCAAACTCGTCGAACATCATTGTTTCGTTGGACAGCCTGACAACGCCCCCTTCCCTGATCGTGAGGTTGCCCTGCATTACCTGGGTGCCTCCGCTCAAATTCCAGCTGGTGAGGCTGTATCCCGTTCCGACGGTCACATTGCCTCCCTGCTGCGAGGATATAAGGGCATCCGGCCTTGCAGCATTCGCTCCAGGGGTATTCCCTATTCCTCCGAACATTGCGGACATTACAAACAGCGCAACAACAGACATGCACGCAAGTCTGATCAGTTCTGCTCTGGATCTCTGCATAATTTTACCCGCTTCAAGCGCGATTAACAGTTTAAAAAATTTGAGTTATCGTGCGATATAAAAATGCTTTTCTGTAATTATCAAAGCAATCCCCAACTGCCGCTGCCTGAAAAAAGAGCGAAAATGCGTCCAAAACAGGTGCTGGTTTGACGCAGCTGTTTTTAAAAATACCGGAAAAGGGGATATTAAAAGGGTTTGTTTCGGCAATGCATTCAGTGCATTCAGGCGATCTTCTTTTTTATGATCTTCCTGGAATCATCACCTGCACTGTTCTGGGTCCCGTGATTGGCGTTTTCCCCCTGTGGTGTAACTCGCTGTCCGCATGAGTAGCAGATGACCGCATCCCTGCTTATGATGGCATTGCAGTTGCTGCAGTACATTTCGTCTTCGGCGAGATCACTCTGGGATTGTGCCGTCTCGTTCACCTTTGCGCCGCATGAGTAGCAGATGACCGCATCCCTGCTTATGATGGCATTGCAGTTGCTGCAGTACATTTCGTCTTCGGCAAGTTTCTTCGTATCCGGTGCAGCATGAACCGGTTCAGGTCTTGCCTGCGGCTGCTGCTGGCGCACATGCGCTTCCTGCTCCTTCGGCAGTGTCGCATCCGCCGGTCTCATATTCTGAAGCTCCTTTCTCAGCGTCTCCTCAAGCATGACAATGGACTGTCTCCTCGCAACCACCTGCTCGATTATCTGCTTGAGTTCCTGCTCCTGCTTCAGCAGTTCGTCTTCCTTGCCCTTCAATGCAGACTGCTTCTCCTTTACATCCTTTTCAAGCGTATTCAGTTCGGAGGCCTTTGCCTCCAGATTCTGCTCTCTGAATGCCATAAGCTTCTCTTTACCGTTGAGCTCAATTTCCTTGCTCTGCACTTCCGCTATTTTCGTGTTCAGAGCCGACTCTGCTGCATGAATGTCATTTTCCTTCTGGGCTATTTTGCTCTCCCTGCCCGTCAGCACGGACTGCAGTTCGTTGAGGCTGCTTTCCTTTGCATTGAGACCTCTTTCCTTCTCATCAAGCAGTCCCTGCTTGGAATTCAATTCCTGTTCCTTTCTGTCCAGACTCTCCTGCCTGGTGTTCATCTCTTCGTGCTGCTTCTTAAGCTTGGTCGCAGTTTCTTCGATTACCTGCCATATAGGTGTTTCACTTGAACCCATTACCACTCCTCCGGAAACAAACAAGCGTGCATCAGGCCGGATGTCCAGTCAACGATCCGAAAGCACATATGTTTATTCATTCTGTTTCATAACACGAACTGACTATATTAAGCACTTTTCATCCGCTTATCGTTTAAGCAAACAACTCTCTTCGTCTCTGTTTTTCAGTCACGGTATGCCGTCACTTTCGCGTCATCAGCCTACATATTGCCGAGAAGCGGTCCGAGTACCTGCAGACCACCTCTTCCGATTTCCAGCGCGTGCCTCTCCATGCTGTGGTCGCATGCCCTCATTTTACCAATCTGGACGAATCTGGTGATCTTGCCCCGGTTGCTGTCCATGCCCAGATAGACAACACCGTCACTCAGGAACGCTTCGGTTCCCGCATAGAATCTGCCTTCTGCGATGCTCCCTTCCATGATAAGCATCGTGAACAGCCCCATTTCCCTCAGATTCTTGAAAAAGTGATACATGCTCTTCCTGAGGGAAACGCCGTCCTCCATCAGTGAGTACAGTGCTCCGAGCGAGTCAATGGTAAGCATCGTGAATGCCTTTCCATGCTTCTGCTTGAAGTTTTTTACCAGCCTTTCAATCAGTGATATGTAGTCCATTTCCGCATCGTCGCCGACGAGCTCCAGTTCCCTGATATCCGTGAAGTCGGAAACGAACAGGTTGCGGCCGAAGTCTATTCCCAGACTCTTCATGTTCTTTGTATGGCTTTCCGTGGTCTCCTCAAGCGTGAGGTAGAGCCCTATTTCGCCGCTTCCGGAAAGATGTTTCGACATTACTGAAAAGCAGAAGGATGTCTTCATCGAGCCGGGCGGCCCGATTACAAGGACAACCTTCGGCGCCTCAACGTCATTCCTGATTATTTTTTCCAGACCTGAAACAGTATCCCTGAGCAATCAATATGCACCGTTTCAACAATTCAGGCGCATTCAATATAAAGATTACCAGACGAGTTGCATCTGCACTAATTTGTTAAAATCACTCATCCGTTTCCTTTTCCTTCGGCTCAATGAGTTTGCTGTCCGGCAGCGGCTTTGTGTCTGCCGGAGGCTCCCGGGAAAGCGTTTTCTTCATCATCTCCTCCTGCTCCCCTTCCTTCATCACCCTCTCCTCCATCTCCGAGCCGACGAGCCGCGTCATCGCCGTGACCCTGTCGCCGCTTTCGAGTTTCATGATGCTCACCCCCTGCGTATTTCTCCCCATGACCCTTATGTCGTCTATGGGTACACGTATGACCATCCCGCTTTCCGATGTGAGCAGTACTTCGTCACCGGAATTGAATGCCCTGACAGCGACGACCTTCCCGTTTCTCTCGGTGGTCTTTATTGTTATTACGCCCTTTCCGCCGCGTCTCATCTTTCTGTATTCGCCCACCCACGACGGTTTGCCGTATCCGTTTTCGGTTACCGTGAGAAGCACATTCCCTTCGCTGGAAGAGCATTCCATGCTCACCACCTCGTCCCCTTCGCGCAGCCTTATGCCCCTGACCCCTGCCGCCTGTCTTCCCATCGGTCTTACGTCTCTCTCTCCGAACCTGATGACGTAACCGTTCCTTGTGGCGAGCACAACGTCCTGGCTGGCGTCCGTGAGAACGGTGCCGATAACTTCGTCTCCTTCCTCAAGGCCAACCGCAATTATTCCCATGGCCCTCACGTGCGAATATGCCATCAGTGATGTCTTCTTGACCTTCCCTCTCTTTGTGGCGAACAGCAGATAGTGCCCCTCGTCGAACGATTTGAGCGGTATGTTGTCAATAACCTTCTCGCCTTCCTCGAGGCGTGGAAGAAGATTCACGATCGGTCTGCCCGGGCTGTGGCGCGATCCTGCGGGTATGGCATATGTTTTAAGCCAGTAGGCCCTGCCCCTGTTTGTTATGAACAGTATGTAATTGTGCGTTGATGCCACGAACATGTCCACAACGTAGTCCTCTTCATGTGTATCCACGCCGGCAAGACCCTTGCCCCCTCTGTGCTGCTGTTCGTATGTTGCCAGAGGGACGCGTTTCACGTAACCCCTGCTGGTCACTGTGACAACAACCTCCTCGTCGGGAATGAGGTCCTCTATGGTCATCTCAAGTCCCTCGGAATTTATTTCAGTGAGGCGTTTGTCACCGTACTTCTCCTTGATTTCGTCCAGTTCTGTTTTTATGATTGTGAGTATCCTTGTTTCATCGCCCAGCGTTCTGGTGTAATCCTCTATCCTTGCGATCAGACCGCTGTACTCCGTCCGCACCCCGTCCATCTCAAGACCAGTGAGCTTCTGCAGTCTCATGTCCAGTATTGCCTTTGCCTGTTCCTCCGAAAGGCTGAATCCCCGAGTCTGCTCAGGCCGGTTTATCAGCGGGACTGTGGACCAGTCTGAAACATCCATCAGCCTGAGTCTTGCCTCTTCGCCTGAAGTTGATTTTCTGATGATGTCTATCATCCTGTCGATGTTCTCTATCGCAACCATCAGCCCTTCAACAATGTGCATCCTCGCCCTTGCCTGCTTCAGCTCGAATTCCGTTCTCTTCCTCACTATTTCCCTGCGGAAATCGATGAAGTTGCGCATGAGCTCCCTTAGCGAAAGCACCTTGGGCTCATTGTTGACAAGTGCGATGTTGATTATGCCAAAGGTGACTTCCATCTGGCTGTGCGTGAAAAGCTGATTCAGAACAACGTCCTCTATC
This sequence comes from Candidatus Sysuiplasma jiujiangense, assembly GCA_019721075.1. Classification (NCBI taxonomy): domain Archaea; kingdom Methanobacteriati; phylum Thermoplasmatota; class Thermoplasmata; order Candidatus Sysuiplasmatales; family Candidatus Sysuiplasmataceae; genus Candidatus Sysuiplasma; species Candidatus Sysuiplasma jiujiangense. Next base: position 67,205 of record JAHEAD010000003.1, on the reverse strand, counting down.
GCATCCCTCTTCAGTTCGATTACAATTCTCATCCCGCTTCTGTCCGATTCGTCCCTGAGATCGGAGATGCCCTCGACACGTTTCTCCTTGACAAGGCGCGCAATGTCCTCGAGCATTGCACTCTTGTTCACCTGGTACGGTATTTCGTCCACGATGATCTTCTTTCTGCCTTCCTCCTCCTCGATATGTGTCTTTGCCCTGACTGTTATCCTGCCTCTGCCGGAAGTGTAGGCATCGACAAGTCCGCTGAGACCGTATACTGTGCCACCGGTCGGAAAGTCGGGTCCCTTGATGAATTGCATCAGCTGCGAAAGATCAGCCTCTGGATTATCTATGAGGTGCTTCATTCCGTCAACTACCTCTCCGAGGTTGTGCGGAGGCATGTTGGTCGCCATGCCGACCGCAATTCCGCTTGTCCCGTTCACGAGCAGGTTCGGGAACTTTGAGGGCAGGATCTCCGGCTCCCTGAGCGTTGCATCGAAATTGTCAACCATTCTGACTGTTTCCTTCTCTATGTCCTGCAGCATTTCTTCCGCAATTCGCGAAAGCCTGCACTCAGTGTATCTCATTGCGGCTGCCGTATCACCGTCAATGCTGCCGAAGTTTCCCTGGCCGTCTATGAGAGGGTACCGCATTGAAAAGGTCTGTGCCATCCTGACCAGCGCATCGTAGATTGCGATGTCACTGTGAGGATGATACTTGCCGAGCACCTCTCCGACAATCCTCGCGCTTTTCTTGTGTGCCCTTCCCGCATTGGCGCCAAGCTCATTCATTCCAAACAGTATTTTCCTGTGAACGGGCTTCAGTCCGTCCCGTACATCGGGCAGTGCCCTTCCCACAATGACGCTCATCGCATAATCGATGTAAGCCTTCCGCATCTCGATTTCAATCGGCCTGTTGATTATCCTGTTCGGTGCAGGCTCCGGTGAAATGCTTCCGTCTGTCATCTAAAACACCTACACGTCCAGGTTTTCAACCTCTGCCGCATGATTCTCGATGAACAGTCTCCTGGGCTCAACGGCGTCGCCCATCAGCGTTGTGAAGAGCATTTCCGCCTCCACCGCATCCTCCACAGTCACCTGCTTAAGGACCCTTGTTTCAGGATTCATTGTTGTAAGCCACAGCTGTTCGGGATTCATTTCGCCGAGCCCCTTGTATCTCTGGACAGTGGCATTTGCCATCTCCTTGAGTTTCTGTTCAAGTTCCCTGTCGGAGTAGACGTAGAGTTCGCTGTTCCCCTTCTTTAGCCTGTAGAGCGGCGGCTGCGCGATATAGACAAAGCCCGCCTCTATGAGCGGAGTCATGTGCCTGTAGAGGAAAGTGAGCAGCAGCGTCCTTATATGCGCACCGTCGACATCAGCATCCGTCATCAGTATGATCTTGTGGTAACGCGTCCTGCCTATGTCGAATTCGTCTCCTATTCCTGCCCCGATGGCAGTTATCAATGTCCGTATTGCCTGATTTTTAAGTATCTTGTCGAGTCGTGACTTTTCGACATTCAGTATCTTTCCGCGGAGCGGCAGGATTGCCTGAACGCTCCTGTCCCTTCCCTGCTTTGCGCTGCCGCCTGCAGAATCTCCCTCGACAACAAATATTTCGCATTTTGCAGGGTCGCGTTCACTGCAGTCAGCGAGCTTTCCAGGCAGATTTCCGCCCTCAAGCAGTCCTTTCCGTCTTGTGAGCTCCCTTGCCTTCCTTGCGGCCTCTCTTGCCTGTGATGCAAGCAGTGCCTTCCCGATTATTGCAGAAGCTGTTTTTGGATTCTCTTCAAGAAAAATACTCAGCTTCTCGTAGACTGCGGATTCCATAATTCCCCTTATTTCGCTGTTTCCCAGTTTTGTCTTTGTCTGTCCTTCGAATTGCGGCTCCGGAACCCTCAGGCTCACTATTGCCGTCAGCCCTTCCCTGACGTCTTCCCCGGTGAGCTGTTCTTCTCCTTCCTTGAGAAAATTGCATTTCCTGGCATAGTCGTTGATCGTCCTTGTGAGACCGCCCCTGAAGCCGATCAGATGCGTTCCTCCCTCGGCAGTGTTTATATTGTTTACAAAAGTATGAACGCTTTCGTTATACGAGTCGGTGTACTGCATCGCAATTTCAATCTGTACGCCGTCAGATGACGCCGAGAGGTAGACAGGTTCAGAGTGGAGCGGGGTCTTGGCCGCGTTCAGATATTTTACAAAATCGACGATGCCGCCCTGGTAGTAGAAAATGTTCTCTTTTGGAATCCTCTCGTCGATGAATGTTATCCTCAGCCCCTTGTTGAGGTAGGCGAGCTCCCTGAGCAGCGTTTCGATTGTCATATAATCGAACGATACTTCGGTGAATATGGTCGCATCGGGCTTGAAATGTATCATTGTTCCGGTCTTCAGTTTTCCCTCCTGGTCGTACAGGCCCAGTGTCGCGTCCCTTGTAATCATCGGGGCAGTCATTACGCCCCGTTCAAAATGAAGGTAGTGCTCCCTGCCGTCGCGCCATACAAAAGCTTCCAGCCATTCGGACAGCGAATTTACGACTGAAAGACCAACGCCATGCAGTCCTCCCGAAACCTGGTAACTTTTCTTGTCAAATTTGCCGCCGGCGTGCAGTGTTGACATGACGATTTCCATTGCCGATCTGCCGTATTTCGGATGTATGTCCGTCGGTATGCCGCGTCCGTCATCCCTGACGGATACCGACCCGTCGCGAAATATCTTCACCTCAACATTGCTGCAGTAGCCTGCCATCGCTTCGTCTATGCTGTTGTCCAGTATTTCGTACACGAGGTGGTGCAGTCCTCTGTGGTCAGTGCTTCCTATGTACATGCTGGGTCTTTTTCTGACAGCCTGCAACCCTTCCAGAACCTGGATGCTGTCAGCATTGTAGCTGTTTTCCTGCAGTTGAATCACATCCTGTTGTTAGAGCCTTTTTCCCTTCCCTTATCCGGCTGAAAACCGCGATTTTTCGATGGCTGCCAACACTATAATCTGAGCCTATAAATAACCTATCGGAATACGGCGATCCGGCACAATTTACGAAATTAGTAATATTTAAATACCACAAGGCTGGAAACATATTCCGCGGAACAGTTATTTGACCGCATTTTCCGCCATGCTCTTCCTTACGTAGTATGTCCCGGACCTCAACTCACTGAAGCCAAGCTGCTTATAGAGCGCAAATGCCCCGAGATTCTCTTCAGACACCCAGAGAGACATCTCCTTCTTCCTGAGCAGAGCAGCCTCCTTCATTGCCCTGGTTATCAGGAAACGTCCCAGTCCCTTTCTCCTGTAATTTTGCGATACGCTCAGATCTGCAAGAAATGCCTTGTCACCCATGTCGGTAACGGCAATCATCGCAATCGGGTTACCGTCGTTCACTGCACATACGGATGCGTTCTTTATCACCGGTCCGTAGTCCCCCGTAAGAAGAGAATGCATCATCTTCTCATTTTCCTCTGCACTGTTCGCGAAGAGGCCCTCATCGGGCGTGTTCCTGTAGCTTTCCCAGTCGAGTCTTGAAAGGACGCTTTCAGTGAAATCCGTTATAGGGACAAGAGCAAACGAGCCTTCCGGCTCAGTCGCCTCCGGTATGTCTGCCAGACCCCTTGACATTTCGATTCTTTTCTTCTTCTGAAATCCGAGGCCGGCGCATACGGATGTCATCGTCTCTTCAGGTATATTCGGATGTATTCCGCTGATTCTCAGCCATGAGCTTGGGGAGAGCCGGCTGACATATTCTCTGACAAGCAAAAGCAGCGCTTCCCTGTCAACTTCCTCGTTTTCCCACGACACAAATGAGAAACCCCTTCCCTCCTTCTGGCTGAACACGGCAATGCCCAGGATCCTGTTCCCATCGACGGCCGCATAGCAGTATTCCTGCCTGTTCTTTATCGAGTCTATCTTTTCTTCTGCCCATTGCGCTGGAAGATCCTCTCCGGAAGCTCTTACCAGCTCGCCGAACTGGATTATGAACTTCTTTATGTCCGTAACAGCCGGGTTGACTTCCTGAACGCCTATCATGCATTGGGGATTGAGCCATCCGATAAAAAACTATTAGTTCCAGAACTGTTAATTTTTATCTGTGTTACGATGAAGGCAATGACTCTTGCGAGCAGAAAGACGGGTTACTGGCTGGAGCAGGAAGATGTCGAAATCGGCAATCCCGCGGAAGGGGAAGTGCTTGTGAAGGTGGAAAACTGCGGTGTCTGCAGAACAGACCTGCACATCGCCGAGGGCGATCTCGGCGTGACAGACAAACGGCTGATTCCCGGGCATGAGGGCATCGGACGGGTCGTTGCCACAGGCAGCGGTGTTACTGAGGTTGAAGCGGGTGAAAGGGTCGGAGTGCCCTGGCTTCACGGCACATGCGGCAGATGCGAATACTGTGTTTCCGGAAGGGAAAATCTGTGCCCGGAAAAGATTTTTACCGGCTATACCGTAAACGGCGCATTCGCCGAGTTTGTTCTTGCCCGTTCCTCCTATGTATTGCGCATACCGGATGAAATTTCCTCCGCGCAGGCTGCACCGCTGATGTGTTCCGGTATTATCGGTTACCGCGCATTCAAGATTGCAAGACCCTCGCCCGGCGGGAAAATAGGTATATTCGGTTTTGGCAGTTCGGCTCATATAATCTGCCAGGTCGCATACATGCTCGGCTATGAAGTTGCCGCCGTGTCCAGATCCGAAGAACACCTGGAGCTAGCGCGGAGGCTTGGTGCCTCCGGGTCATTTGTATCGGGCGATGCCCCTTCAGCCCTCAGGGAAAAACTTGATTCTGCCCTGCTCTTTGCACCGAGCGGTATTGCAATGAAAGATGCACTTGAATGCCTGAAGCCCGGCGGCACGCTCTCGATACCGCTGATTCATATGAATGCGGTATCGGATATGGATTATGAGAAGCATCTGTTCCATGAAAAGAAGGTTATAACGGTAGAGGCAAACACGAGGGCAGACGCGAATGAATTTATGAGACTTGCAGGTAGTTTGAAAATCAGGAGCGTCCTGGAGGAATATCCGATGCTCCGGGCAAATGAGGCGCTCCTCGCTCTCAGGGAATCGAGAATAAACGGTGCCGCAGTACTGGACATCACTTGACGATCATCACCGATACAGGCGAATCGGCGGCAACTCTCTGTGAAACGGAACCGAAGAAAATACCTCTCCTGAACCCCCTCCCCCTGTTTCCCAGGACGATCAGATCCGGTTTCACCGAATCGGCTGTCTGTATTATTGCCCTTACCGGATCTGCTTCCTTGACTATTCCCTCAACATTCAGTATACCGTTCGCCTTCGCATGCGCGACTGCATGATTTATGAGCTGTTTCGCTTCCCTCAGCTCCTCTTCCTGCTTCTCGATGACCATGATGCCAGTCTGCGGTGCATCACCGCTGACGCGCAGCAGCACCGGGTTCACGGCGTTGAGTATGTAAAGCTTGCCTTCCTTGTTGCTGCTCAGAAGACGGAAGGAGAACTCAAGCGCTTTCATGGATTTCTTTGATGAGTCGATGGCGACAAGAACCGATTTGAGTTTGAGGGGGTTAGAGACAGTATTCTTCTCCATATGGAGAGTGTATCGAAGCATACAGTAAAAAACTATTGTGTGCCTTTCATCATGACGGGCGCAGGTTTTAATCTTAAGTTATCCTCTCTCCTCCGGCCCAAGTTTCACGTCATATCCGTTTGTGATGACGTAATCCTGCCAGCCGAACAGACATGTAACCATCTCCCGGCCCTAAATCCGGTGTGCAGCGATTCGACAACCTGCCAGACTGCAATGTCCCGCACCACTTCGCCCAGAGGAATCTCAGGCCTGTACGAGTCGACTTTCATCCACCCAAGCCGGGTAGGCTCGAACGAAAGCCAGAAGTTTCTGATAAGAAATTCGCCCTGTCTCAGCCGGGCTAAGGCTGCATCATTATATCTGACGTTATCTTCGCCGAATTGTCCACTGGGCCGGCTAGCCGGTAACCACCGGCGATTAGCGTGATCCTGAACTGACCCGGGTATTATTGAAGACAAACCGGTCATCAGAATGATAAACGTTTTGCGGAGTTCAGTTACCAAGACATGCTGCACATGCATTAGTCTCTCCGGTTCCTGAGTTCTTTTTATGGCACACTTCCATATGAACCGTTGTCAGTAGCCACTGGAGGGATTTGAACCCCCGACCTACGGTTTACGAAACCGTCGCTCTAGCCATCTGAGCTACAGTGGCTTCCGGCCCGGACTAAGATTTGAAAGTATTTTTTATGTTCGCTGCCTTTCAGGCAGCATTGAATTTCAATCTTTCCGCCGTTTTACGATGACAAAGGCATATTATTCCGGATCCCGGATTGGCGGAAGGATGAGTCGCGGAAATTATTCTGCACTGTTCCAGGACCGAAACTTCCTCAGATTCTGGGCATCCACCCTTTCGGCCGATCTGGGATACGGCATGTTCGAGCTGGCAATTACATGGCTTGTCATAACGACGAGTCATTCTGCCGCAGTCACAGGCGGTGTCCTGTTTGTTGAATTTTCAACATATTCGCTTACCGCCGTGGTCGGGCCGCTCATAGACAGCACATCAAACAAAAAGCTGTTTATCACGAAGGTATTTCCGATACAGGCCGGCATTGCAGTCATCGTAACCGTACTGATAATTTTCAGGGCTGTGACAGTCCCGCTCATTCTGCTTATTGCATTCCTTATGGCATTTCTCTGGGATTTTCCCTGGCTTGCGCAATCAGCGATGCTCCCGCTGATTCTGAAGAGGCAGAAGTTGCTCCAGGCAAACTCGCTGATGCAGGCGTTTGGTGGCGGCTCAACAATATTCATCAACGCGCTTGCGGGCATTGTCATCGCGATTGTGGGTGTCCAGGGTGTTTCAACAATTTATGCGATTACTTTTCTGGCTTCGGCTGCGATTATGAGGACAGTCAATGTCCCGCATACGGAAAAACGCTCCCTCTCTGCCGGTGCCCTCTCTTCCAGCCTGATCGAGGGATGGAGATATGTTATGCATGGCGCAAGAAAGGATCTCAGAGAGCTCTTCTTCGTCTCGGGATTGCAGGGATTTTTCTCTGTCGCACCGATTCTCCTGATAACGGTCATATCGTTCACCTATCTGCATGACGATGTGACCGAGTACGGAATACTCAATGCACTGCTCCTTGCGGGCGGTTTTGCCGGCAATTTCATTTTTGGCAAGCTGAATCCTACACCGAGAATTGGCCGCGTAATGCTGCTGACCACTTTTGTCGAAGGCTTTCTGATAGCGCTCAGCCCGGTGACAGTGCACAGTATTGTGCTTACTGACATGATATGGTTCCTGGTAGGCTCTTTCGATCCGATTTTTTACAACGGTTATAACTCATATATTCAGTCCACTGTCGATCACGACCATATGGCAAGGGTGAAGGGCAACGCATACCTTCTCCGCGGAATGGGAAGGGGAGGCGGGAACCTCGCACTAGGCATACTTATTCTCTATTCGGGTCTTGCCGCCGGTGCCGAAATATTCGGTTTTGCGCTTGCGCTGCTTGCTGCCTTTCTGCTGCTGGCACGTTCAGAGATTAGCAAAATGGGCTATGTCTGATTATCACATCTCAAATTCAAAAGAATGATGTTTTTAATGACGACAAGTTTCAGATCATGAAATTTCATGCAACTGGATAGCGATCGCTCAAGAACGAATGCCATCAGGACGGTTTCAGGCGGAGCAGACAGCATGAAGACACTGTCCGATGAACTCAAGAAAGGCAGGCATTCAGCAGTCATTATACTCGAACGCTCAGAAGGCAGGGAGAAAATCCGCGGCTACATATCCTTCAAAAACGGTTCCGTTTCAGAGGCACTTTACAAGAAATCGCTTCCCGAAGGGACAGTTGAGGCAAAGCAGGGAAGAGAGGCACTGAAAAATGTCTGGCATGAGGCGCTTAATAAAATGAGCAAGCTCAGGGTATATTACATTCCCGGCCAGGAGGCCGGACCCGCCGTTGAGCCATCCGTGCCGGAGCATACGGAAAGGCAAAAAAAATTTAAAAAATTGAAAGACAGGGCGGCAGACAGGACCGTGGTTTCTCCGAAAGAGTCGATCGCCAGGGGTGCCGGAACAATCGGACGGGAGGCATCAGGCAATGAAGGCGAAACGACCTATTCCTGGAGCGGGACCGAAGCGGCCGATGCCGGAGAGGATGTTTCCGGCGCCATCCGGCAAAAGCCAGACAAACGCATCGACGGTGCGATTACTTCTTCAATGAAAGTGGAGCAGATCGGAAAAGGGCCTGCAGAAGACGACAGGCGCAGGGCAAAAAAGCAGTCAGGATCTGGCGGCAATTATTCAGAGGTTCAGGGAGATTACGACGGCGTCTACTCACTTGTATTCGGAGCTGAAAAGACGGTCAACGGTTCAAACCTTTGCCCGAGTTGCAACAGCAGGATGTCCGGAGGCATCTGCAGTTCATGCGGCTACTCCACCAGGAATGCCGTCCATAGCGGTCTGAATCCGTCAATGCAGTTTTCAAACTATGTTGTCGGAGCAGGGAACAAATTCCCGTATGCCGCATCTCTTTCAATAGCCAACGGGGAGGAGGAAAACTACAACCCTCTGTATGTCTATTCCGCATCCGGTCTGGGAAAGACTCACCTGCTCAACGCCATTGGCAACAGATTTGTTTCACAGAATCGGGGCGCCCACGTGTTCTATACAGGAGCAGAAAGATTCTGTGACGAGGTTGCCGAAAGCCGTAGATCCGGCGGCCGCGATTCTGCAGTCAAGAGATACAGTAACCTTGATCTGTTTCTTCTCGACGATATTCAGTTTCTGGCGGGAAAGGAGGAGGCACAGGCCGAATTCCTTGCCGTGATGAGCTCAATGCTGAAGGAGGGCAAGCATGTTGTCTGCGCATCGGACAGGCTGCCAAAGGAGATCAAAGGTCTCGACGGACAGATTGCTTCCAGGCTCGAGTCGGGTCTTATCGTGGACATACGCAGGCCTGACTTTGAAATGCGGGAGAGAATACTTGACATGAAGATCAAGCAGGAGAACTATTCAGTGCCCGCTGCCGTTGTTAAATTCATAGCCGAGTCCTTTGAAGAAAATATCAGGGAACTTACAGGCGCCCTGAACAGGATTGTAGCGTACAGTGTTCTTATGAAACTTCCCCCTTCCGTCGAAATTGCAAAAAGGATAGTTCACGGTTCACAGGAGCAGAAGAAGGAAAACAGGGAGCATGTTGAGCTCAAATCCGGTCATGGATACCTGATTGAGGAGGATCGGCCGGACCTATGCCACCTGCTGGTCCAGGAAAAGCTGTCTGAAAACTGGGCGGCGCTCGACATAACGCGGATGAACCCGTCCAGGCTGAGGAACAAATATCCGGGGCTGGCAAATGCCAGGGTTGTCTGGCTGACTGACAGGGAAAGCGAAAAGGAGACAACACTCGTTCCGTCACTTGAGAAAATAGAGTACGAAATAAAGAGTTTTCTGGAGGAATATTCCAGGGCAGGTGTCCAGGTCATTGTCAACATCGACGATCTGCAGTACGTCATCAGCAATACAAACTTTGAAGGAACCGTCCGGCTGATAAGAAGGATGATGGATGAGATGTCTGAAAGAAATTCGCTTCTTCTCGTCTCGGTTGGCAGGGAAACGCTCGGAAGACAGGAACTGGCGATACTGGAAAGAGAGATGGATGCTATTTAGTGGCGCCGTTGGACGGATTTGAACCGTCGACCTTATGGTAGCTGCATCAATTAACAGCCACACGCTCTGCCAGCTGAGCTACAACGGCAGTCACACATCGTCCAAAAGCCGAATGGTATTAAGTCTTTTTGAAGGGTCCGAGGTCATTCGCCGACTGCCAGTTTCAGCTGGTTGACTGTTTCGCTCATCTCCATGAGGACACCTTTGAGATGCTCCAGGAACGGCCTTATCTCCGATGTGGTCACCGCTCCATTCGGCGACGGAACTATAAGCCCTTCCTGTTCAAGGATTCGAAGCGAATATCTTACCTTGTGCTGCGGATAGCTGAGCTGCTCCGATAATTTGAGGATACCTATCGGCTGGCTGCCGATAATTGCCTTCAGAACGGCAACATGCCTCTTCAACAGATCTATCTCAACTTCCATCTTGCTCGTCAACAGATTCTTTTCTGGGTTCATTGGAAATGCCACCTGCCTGCCTGTCATATAGTATCCCATGTCACTTTTTAAACCTAGGTTTCCGGTTTTACATGGCGAAATGAAGTTACCGGCCCGCGAAAGCGTCGAAAACCATCTGAAGTGCGCCAAGATCGACAACATCAAGCGGTTTCTTTGAAACGAGGAGTCTTGCATTTTCGTTTGGCCCCGCGGGAATGTTCTTCCTCATGTGATGCTCGACTCTTTCACGAAGAAATTCTCCCTCGTTTGACAGTCCTCCGCCGATGACAACACTCGAAAGGCTGAGAAGCATGACTGCGGTGGATATCGACATCCCCAGATACCTGCACGCGGTATCAACAATTTCAAGGGAAAGCAGATCTCCTTTCCTTGCCTCCTCAAACACAATCCTGGCGTCGACCCTCCCTCCGTTGTCATCCGCCCTGCTCCTCAGAGATGTTCTCTCCGTCTGCAGCCTGTCGTTTGCAGCCCTCTCTATTCCCAGACCCGAAGAAAATGTTTCCAGGCATCCGTTCTTGCCGCAGTTGCATTTGGGGCCGTCTGCCAGCACAGTCGTATGGCCAATCTCCCCTGCGTTATGATTCTGCCCATGGTACGGCCTGCCTCCGATTATAATTCCCGCGCCTATGCCGGTGCTGATCGTCATATACATGAAATCTTCGCTGCTGATGCTTCCTCCATGCCTGAATTCCCCGTATGCTCCGACGTCCGCGTCATTTTCAACAATTACAGGCACCTTCATTTCCTTCTCCAGCATTGACCTTACAGGTGTTCTGCGCCAGCCTTTGATGTTTGGAGAGGTTATGATGACACCCTCCTCGCTGTTAGTAAATCCTGCGAACGCGAAGCAGATCCCCAGGCAGTCGGATATGTTCAGCTGGTTTTTGTCCATCATCCTGTGGGCCATACCGGATATTTCCGATATCATTTCATCAGGGGACTCCATTCTGTGCGTCCTGTCAACCATCCTGTCTGCAATGATGCCGGGCTGCGTGCCCAGCGAGACAGAAACCTTTGTTGCTCCCACATCGCATCCGAGTGCAAACTTCTTTTCGGCCAACTTATATGTCTCCCGCGACCAGACTACGGCGGAAAGTGTTTTCGCGAATCGCAGGGATAAACTTTAACGGATATAATCACTATGCTCCTGCGGTGAAACTGTGAATCTCAGCGCAATTGACATAGACATCCTCAAGATCGCAAGCAAAAAAGGAAAGGCTGGAATTGACAAGGAAGAGCTCCTTTTTGAGCTAGGAAAGGTTGTAAAAGGCATAGCATACGCAGACCTTGCAAAGAGGATTCACAAGCTCAGTGAGAACGAGGCGATACTTGTCGAAGAAAACGGACCTGACGATTTCACTGTATTCATAACCGAGTCCGGCTCCAGGCTGATATCTGATTGATATCTGATTCCGTGCAATGAAAAGCGGGGTGCAGTATCAAAAGGAGTCTCACAGGTTCAGCCGAAGTCGGAGAACCCCAGATCTCTCTCCGCCATGTCCCTCAGCCTGGCGCTCTTGTCAATGAGCTCGTTGCTCTCGATCCTTTTTATCTGGAACATTTCAACAAGTTCGAAATAAATGTCAGATCTCTTCAGCATATCCACGAGCTGGAATCTGATCCATTTGTCGTAGGAAATTGGATAAATTCTGCTGTAAACAAAGAGTGCCTGCAGATATTCCCTGGAGGCATTGATCAGTCTCTCCAGGCTCTGGAAATGCAGTCCTCTCCTGACGTAAAGCGGTATGTGGTCAAGGTTGTTGTAGAAATATTTCTCGATATTTGCGAGTCTTTCCTTTCTCAGCTCATCATCGTAATAGGGCAGAAATGCCCTTCCTCGTTCTTCAAATGCCCCGTCCCTGTCAAACAGCGGCACAGAGTAGACGTAAGTATTGCCCACTTCAATTTCGAAAGAGTCCGGTCCTGAAGTCCAGCCTCTCTTGCCAGGTCTGAATTTCCCATCGGTGAAGTTGAGGTCGAGGTTCGAAAATCTGCCTGTCCGTTGCAGTTCAGAACTTTCCTCCGTGGTGTTCCAGATGCTCTCTACATGCTTTGCGAAAACATCTGCATCCCGTTCATCGTCCATCATGACTGTTATGTCCAGACATGAGTCCGGGCTCGCTGATCCCCGCGCGCAGGATCCAACAAGCAGTATGGCAACGATCCTCTTCTCACTGCTGAAGAGCTCGACGAATTTAGACGCGGCTCTTGAGTGATTTCCAGTCGGGTAGGTATTTGAGGTCATTGTATGTGCATCCGTTCTTCGGCATTACGGATTTCCGCGTTTGCAGTAACGGGACTCCCGTCACTGTTATTTGTTCTGGCCGGATCATTTTTTATCCGAAATGCAATTCCGGCAGACACAATCCTCTGCTATTGAGGAAAGAATCTGTCTCCTCTGTGCGGATATGCTGATGTTTCTGCACCAGCATCCTGACAGGCCGCCGCACACAAACTCGTTCCCGCAGAGTTCGCACCTTTTATTTCGTGTCACAGCAAGCGGATATTCCGGAGGTATTGATTAAGCTTTTCCGATCGACTTTCCTGGGCACCTCTCCCGGAACGATTGTCAGGAATCCCCTGGATATTTTGCTTTTGCCAGACATATCAATAATAATTATTGTCTCATTTGTTTAATGTTTTCATCTACTGGTTACTCCGGGCGGTTGAAAAATGTAGGATGCGCTCATCACATGAGGGTGTATTTCCATTCAGCGTTCATGAAACCATCTGATCGCAGGTGAATCCGAACCAGAACTATGTGTGGCTGCCGAAATATACGCATCAAGGTTCGATTCCTTCACGGAATCATTAAGGAAATGCGGCAGACTTCTCGACCACTAATCGTGAGAGACCTGGACACCTTGCTCCGCCTGCAGGGACAAAGGCACACTCTGTGGCTGGCAATTTCCTGAGTTGGTCAGCAGTAATGAGCGCGCCTGCCTAGTAGATACGTTGTATCCCCTTGATCTTGTCGAAGTCGCTATCAAAAGACACTATTTGCCTGAATCCATCCCTGGTCATTATCGCGGCAGAAACCGAATCGGCAACAGAAAGGATTCCGTCGAACCTGAGGTGAACAGTCATGGCCAGATCCATCAATTGTCTGTCAACAGTCTCCACTGAACAGTTGTCGGCGAAATAATCATAAAGTGTCCTTGCTGCTTTTCCTCCGGCTCTGTATCCGATTGCGGTAACCGCTTCAGATACAGTCAGTGTCGAAATCTTGAACTCTTGCGGAATCCGGCTTTTGACTGCAACAGCATTACGATGCCACTGATCCTTCTTGTCGGCAAGCGCTATGAAATATGAGGAGTCAGCGACGATCACGCTTTCCCGCCTGAATTTCTTTCTTGGAAACCACCGCATCCCCGCCATGGGATGCGATGGCGATAATGTCGTCAATGCACACTTTCTTGTGCGGCAGGACTCTTATCGACTCTCCATTGACAGTCCATTCAATTGTATCACCTTCTTTGAGGCCGACTTTCCTGCGCACCTCTTTTGGAACGACTGTCAGGAATCCCCTGGATATTTTGCTTTTACTAGACATATCAAAAACAATTATTATTTTTCATATATTTAGTGTTTTCATTTACTAAGGTTGACACGTAAGCTCATAGAAGTTGACGGGCGACAAAAATGGTGAAAAAGTCTACAAGTCTACTGACCATGCTCTTCCATAAGGAAACAGGATAATTGCGCCTGTTGTTTCAACCTGAGTGTGAAGTTCCTTCCTTCAAATAAAGCTCGTCTTCCTTAAAGAAGACGAGCAGTGTCGAAACAAAACATACTTGGCATCGGAAAACGTGTGAATTGGAGCCCACTCATCGCAATCGGCTAACTGCTAATGAGTGGCTAAGGCATAAGCTGCTTCTCAGGAGATTACTCCATGAAAAACGGGATATCAGAGACGAGGGAGTCCTCCGACTACCTGTTCGATCTCTCATAGGTTCAAGAAATAGGCTATTGAGCCTATAATGCTGCAATTACAATAAGACTTATGGCATTGACCCAGCTTTCAAACTCAATGAAAATATTGTTTATAGCGGGCTTTGGACCCGTAACTGATGACTTATCCCTATCCAGGAAATTATACTCGGAGGATCTTGAAATAGAATTCAAAGAATATGAGGGGGGGTATATGCACGGTCAGAATGTTGATGGTTGCAAAGGGTTTGCCATATGGCCACTTTCATTGGCAGCAGAAGGCTGTTTTGGAAGAAAGATTTGGCCGGATGATATCCCCAGACCGCAGGCGTGGCTGGAGTTTGAAGTAGAAGATGTGAAAGCGGCCTCTGAAGAAATGAAAAGAAAGGGTCACACACTCCTCCTGGACTCGTACAAGGAGCCTTACGGTCAGATCGTCTCCAGATTTCTCAGCCCAGAAGGCATCCTGCTAGGTCTTGTTTATACCCCATGGTTGAGAGAACCCGGTAAGGAATCTCCGTAAAAATGCGTCGCATTTCTCTGGTAGGGTGTGTAGCCCTGATTTTAGACATTGCGAAAGGGGCCCCAGACTTTCCGTTCACTTTAGGTTCGAATCTCAGGCCAGTGTGGACTATGTGCGGCTGCCGGGATATACATATCAGGGTTCGAATCTGAGATTGGATGGTACATGCTTAGAGAACACGTTTAAATGACCAGCGCCATTTTGCATTAAGCGGTCGATTTCAGTCTTTAGCATGATGGACGGCTTTGGCCGTTACAATGCCGGACCTGATGGCCTTGGTTATGCTCCAGACCTCGATGATGTGCTCATCACTTATCCGATTGGAGTGTTTGTCATTGGTGATGAGGATTGCACGTTCCTGAAGGCAAGTAGCTGCATGAAGAATGTCTGCCGGATCGTTTGCAGGCATATATTTGGTACATATGGAAACGAAGTTGTTTCCAACCTGTATCATACGCGCCCTGCCGAGTAGTGCTTCAACAAGCAAGGCTGCTGTTTCGGAATGAAATTCCTCTGCATAACGCAGCATCTCCTCTACCCAAAATTCGTTTCCAACAAGTGACAAATTGTCATTCTGTATAACTTCCAGTAGGAAGCGAAGTGTGCCTGTTTCCCTGCTTGGATGCCTCACAGCAGCTACAAAGACGTTTGTATCAAGGAGAAAGGACCGGATAGGCCTTTCTGATAAGCGCATTTACGTCCTTCCTGATACGGCTGGTTATTTCATCGATGTCTTTGCCTTCCAGTTCTTTTTCAAGGCGCGCAGCTATTGATTTCACATCCAATTTCTGGAGTATTATGCGACCGCCTCCAGAGATCGTGATAAGAATCTTCGCACCTTCGTCGATTCCGGCCGCCTTTCGGATTTCCTTCGGTATTACTATCCTACCCGCCCTGTCTATGCCGGCTATTTCTTCCATTGATCTATGTATATACCATAATGCCATTTAATCTTTCTGCTGGTATAATGGTAATTTATCCGACACTCGTTGTGGATTGCAGCGCCTGGAACGGACTCTGCATTTCACGCCATACCAGTGATTGGAGCGTCTCGTTCAGGTTATTCGCATTCCAAGATATGGCGACTTAGAATCTCAGGTATCAGGACTTCACGGGAGCAACTATTCACTCCAAGTTCGAATTTTCTGCGATCTTTGAATGTGTGCGGCTCCCGGATATACGCATTAAGGTTCGAATCTGGGTTTGTGCTTCATAATTGGGATTTGCCTATTCCAGCAGTATTAGGCTTTCACCCATTGCTTCCTCAAGTTCAGAGAAGTCACTGTCTGCCGTAATGAGAGTTTCGTTGTTTGCCAGGACAATGCCGGCAATCAACACATCCGCTTCATTCTTCAATTTTCTGCGGCTCTTCAATTCTCGGTATAGGCTGCCTGACACGCGCATTGACTTGTTGTCCATGCAGTATATCCTGACTCTGTTTAATAACTCGTTGACGGTCGTTTCTTCCTTCTTAGTTCTGTAACCTTTGAGCAGTTCGTAACCAGTGATAACTGTAATTGCTATCTCGGAGTGTTTATCCGCCATAATCTCCGAAGCTTGCTGCTTCCCCCTCAGATAGTCAATAACAATGTTAGTATCGAAAATTGTCATGTTATAAACCACTTCTCGAAAACGACTCTCTTCTCTCTTTTCTGATCCGCCTATTTAGTTCGGATGCTTCCTTTTCACTCATCTTCCAAGCGCCAAACAGATCCGTGATATCTCTCTCTTTAGCCTCTAGAAGTTCAGATATGACTGCTGTGAATGACCTTGATTTCTCCCTTTCCTTGAGTTTGCTAAGTCTGTTGTACACATCCTCCGAAATCGCGATTAGCTTTGCCATGGATATAGATTAATTTATTAAGCTATAAAGATTGACCCTACCCACCACCGCTATAGGTCCAAACCCACTTCAGCCACTTGGGTGGAGACGCGGTCACCTGGTCGTGTTTGGTGCTCAGAAATACAATGTGCGGCTGCCGGGATTCGAACCCGAGTTTGAAGCTTGGGAAGCTTCAGTCCTACCACTAGACTACAGCCGCCGGTTTACTTCAGCGTTTCCAGCTGGCTCATGATATTCCAGATAATTGTCCTTCCATGCAGCGGTATGTTCGGATCGTTTGCAAGTTCGTCCAGTATGATGTTTGCGCTTGCAGATCTGACATCAAGCGCCTCATTTTTTGACATGAGCTTGTTTATTGCGTCGGTCGCCCCCTTCCTTATGTTCCGCGGAACTGAAGTGTCTTCCGCAAGCTGGTTCAAAACATCAATAATCTGCTTCATTCTCTCCTCGTTCGACATTATCAGTTCACCAACCATTTTTTATCCTGTCCTGTTTCTGCAGTCTCATTGTACCCGAATTATCTATTTTACTTTTGCATTGCCCTGCAGTGCCTTTCCCATACTGAACCTATTTAAATCTGTTGCCATACCGGCATGGGCGGGAAATACGGCCGGCAAACTGTCCGATATGTGAAGTGAATTGCCGCTTCTGATAGCTGCCAGTTCATCTTACTGCGCCGATATCCTCCATTTTTCCGTTTTCCTTGAATGCTGTTACCACCATCATAGTCTTCAGCTCCTTGACGCCCTTGATCGAGCCCAGGGTATCAACAAGGAATTTCTTCACATGCGAATAGTTGGTGAATTTCGCCTTGACCACTATATCCGCGTCTCCTGTAACCATGAAAACATCAAAAATTGCCTCATGCTTTGCGACCGTCATCGCAATGGTGTCCGCCTCCTTTGTGTCCACCTTCAGCTGCACTATTGCAGTCACGGTCTCGTTCCCGTAATACGAGCTCATCACGTTCTCCAGATCATTCTTTTCTGTATTTCCAGTCAATAAACTCACCCCTGTTACGATGTCTACTTCTTTCTGCGCATCTTTTCCCTTGTCTTCTCCACAACCTTCTTTTCGGCTTCAATGAGATCTCTGGCCAGCAAGGGGGCAGTCTTCTCAATATCCTTTGCGATCGCATCCGCCAGTGACATCAGGTCTCCGGCTATCGGCTTCCCTCCTTCAAGCAGTTTGACAGACTTTCTGGACAGGCCCTCCAGTTCTTTAACACTCTTCCTCAGTTTTTTTTCAGCTTCCTGTACTTCCTGCATTATTTTAGCCGTTATTTTTTCAACCTGATCGTGTGCCATAGCCGGTGTATAGCGATGGGTGCTTAATTTGTTTCCATCACACGGCCCGGAACTTATGGAGTGACTATTTATCAGTGACCACTGTACTGCACTTTCAATGGTCGCGACATTCCTGAAGGACTCTGCACTGATAAAGGATGAGTCGGAAGCAAGCAGGATACACAACAAGGGCTGCTTTGGCGAGCCGCAGAGCGGAGGCTCTCTCAAGCTGAACCTGCTTGAGGCGCTGTATCTCTTCGAGAGCGAAAGGCTGAATATCGCCGGTCCCGGAGGCAGGGCAATGGGCTTCGGTGAACTTGTAACATACGCTTCCAGGAGGATAAGGAATTTCGAAGTCAGGTATATTGTATACAGCGACATGAGGCGGAGCGGCGTAATCGTCAATCTTTCAGAGGATGAGGAAAACGGAATTGATTTCACCCTTTACAGAAGGGGCGACACACCCAAGAATGCATCTCCGGAAGCCTATGTGATTGTAGCATCCGAACGGCAGCTTTTCGATATAGACCTCCTTATTTCTGCCGCAAAGGGGAGCGAAGGCACCGGAAAGGAGATTGTCATGTCAGTTGTGGACGAGGAAGGCGATATCACCTACTACAGAATCAGGACACAGAAGCCCCGGGCACACGCTGCTGAAAAACTTTCCCGCCAATTTTCCGGCATACTGTTGTCCGACAGGGTAATAATTCCAGACGGCGAAGGCGCAGACACGCTGAGAGCCGAAGGCTTTTACGGTAACAGACTCGGCAGCGGGCTGCAGCTGTCTCTTATAGAAGCTGTCCATCTGATGGCGGCAAAATGCCTGAGACTTACGAGCGCAAAGACCGGGCGGCATGTTCCGCTCAACTCTCTTGTGGACCTGTCTCAAAGACTGGATCCTGCATTCGGCCAGAAGGTTTCAGTTTACGAGGATCTCAAAGGCAGGGGGTTCATTGTAAAGACGGGCTTCAAGTACGGATCGCATTTCAGGGCGTATGACGATGACCCGGAAAAGGCGCATGCGAAGTACCTGGTCATTGCCGTTCCCCCCGGTTACGTATCAACCTGGCCCGACATTTCAGGTACTGTACGGCTAGCGCATGGTGTGAGGAAAGAGATACTTTTCGCACGTACCGGCGGTTCGGCCGTAGACTATCTTGAACTCAGGAGATTTGTTCTCTGACTTGTGGACTCACAATTCGACTTCGATTCCGAGTTTTTCCGTGAGTTCCTTGTACCTGTTCCTTATGGTGACTTCCGTAACGCCTGCGACGTTTGCCACTTCCCTCTGTGTCCGTCTTTCATTTGCCGTTATGGATGAGATGTAGATGGCAGCGGCGGCAACACCGGTGGGCCCGCGTCCCGAAGTCAGCTCCCTTTTGCTCGCCTCTTTCAGTATTTCAGTGGCTCTGGCCTGGACATCACCGCTAAGTTTCAGCTCGCTGCAGAACCTCGACACGTAGTCCTGAGGCTTAGTCGGCATGAGCTTAAGTTTCAGCTCCCTGGTCATGAATCTGTATGTTCTGCCGATTTCCTTTCTTCCGACTCTGCTGGATCCTGCGACTTCGTCAAGCGTTCTCGGTACATTGCACTGCCTGCATGCTGCGTAAAGCGATGCAGCGACCACTCCCTCAATGCTCCTGCCGCGTATGAGATTGTTGTTCACTGCCTTTCTGTAGATCATTGCGGCTGTTTCCCTGACATTTCTGGGAAGCCCCATCGCTGAAGCCATCCTGTCAAGCTCCCCGAGCGCGAAGGCCAGATTTCTCTCTGTTGCATTGCTCACTCTTATTCTTCGCTGCCATTTTCTCAGTCTGTATAGCTGCGCTCTGTTCCTTGTGGGAATGCTTTTGCCGTAGCTGTCCTTGTTTTTCCATGATATTTCCGTCGACAGTCCCTTGTCGTGAATGGTGTAAGTCATCGGAGCTCCTGTACGCGCCCTTTTTTCTCCCTGCTCAACGTCGAAAGCCCTCCACTCGGGTCCCTGGTCGATCAGCTGGTCGTCTATAACGAGTCCGCACTCTTCGCAGATGAGTTCCCCTCTCTCGTAGTCCCGCACAAGATGGGTGCTTCCGCATTCAGGGCATCTCTCAACTTCTTCTGTTCCTTCCCTTGTCTCCTTTGCTCTTGCCATTCGTAACACTTTCCTCAACATACACTTCAAGGCCGCTCAGATTTCCGGTGCCGAAATTTTTCTGTGTGCTGATCAAAACGAAAGGTGCATCAACCCTTCCGATTATCTCTTTGACGAATCCGATGCTTCTCCCCCGCCTGTCGAAAACATTCTGATTTTCATCAGGAACAAATTTTGCCTCAACAACAATACGTGCTGCCGAAGAGGCACACCTGCTCACACCGAGGAGACGCATCAGTTCACCAAAAGTTTATATTCCACCACTTTGCCACTCATATATAAATGTATCTGTAAAATATATGGGACCGGGGGTATTTGTTCCTGTTCGGATGCATATTTCCATTCGAGCAGAATCATAAGCGCGGGGCGCGAATCCGCCTTTAAAAAAGCGCTCCTCCGCCCCTGCTATTGCCGGAAGAGCATGAGCTAATCGTGCAGAGAGGAAAGCATATCGGCCGGATAGGAATTCGCAGAATTCAGCCGAACAGTGCGCCAAGTCCGGCAGCAGCCTCTTCTTCCGAAACCGCCTCTTCCTTCTTTTCCTCTTTCTTCTTCTCTTCCTTCTTCTCCTGTGGAGCGTGTGCCTGCTGAGGTGCCGGCGCAGAGGATACTGCCGCACTCTTTATTGCTTCCTCTATGTTGATTCCGCTCAGGGAGGCAGTTAGAGCCTTCACTCTGGCCGGGTCAGGTTCTACGCCTGCCGCCTTTATTATGTTCGATACGCTTTCTTCGTTTATTTCCTTTCCAGCACTGTGCAGAAGCAGAGCACCGTATATGTATTCCATTTCAAATCCTTCTCCGTATCAATTCTTAGGTTACTTATTCATTTTTCTGTCTTATCCCTGAGCACAACGGCTTCGGACGCAGCCCTGGCCAGCAGCAGGCCAACTGTTTCCTTCGTTGGAATGCCTGCGGAAAGACTAAGGCCGACTGCATTGCCATGCGCTTCCCCGATAAGGTACGCGACTGTCTGGCCTGTGAAATACCTGCCTTTGACCGCGAGCGCAAACGCGCCGGAATAAGCTGTTGCGATATCATGCATGGTCTTTGTATCATCCACATTCAGAACATCCTTTCTGAATACCAGCCCGTTCTCGAATATTGCTTTCACGTCAAGGCCGGCTATCAATGGATAAATCTCAAGTTTTGTAAGTGCCGAAG
Source organism: Candidatus Sysuiplasma jiujiangense (assembly GCA_019721075.1). Taxonomy (NCBI): domain Archaea; kingdom Methanobacteriati; phylum Thermoplasmatota; class Thermoplasmata; order Candidatus Sysuiplasmatales; family Candidatus Sysuiplasmataceae; genus Candidatus Sysuiplasma; species Candidatus Sysuiplasma jiujiangense. Next base: position 46,210 of record JAHEAD010000003.1, on the reverse strand, counting down.
CAATGCCGGGCGAGATTTGTTCCCCCGCCTTTACAAGCAGTTTGTCCTTCTTTATGACAACTTTTCCGCCTTCTATTGCGGCAGGGATGCCAGCTTTCTGTAGTTCACCTACAATGGGCCCGGGCTTGAAAGAAGTTTCTCCGGCCCTTATCTCGATATCGGATGGCGCTGTTTCACCGCCCCTGGCAGCCAGCGGTGTCTTGTTTCTTTCAAGTGTTTTGAAGAGCTTGAAGGGATTTTCCTGCGACGAAATTATTGCCGTCTGGTCATTGAATATTTCATTCTCAAGCTCTTTGAGGCCCTTCTTCTCGGTTGCCGCGTCCTCAATCGCGCGTCTCAGTATTGATCCTCTTGAAACATGAATTTCAGCGACGCCGTAGAGCTTCTTTCTGATCTGCTGGAATTGCGATGCAGGAAGCCCCCTGATGCTTGCGATGCCAACAACACGTGAATTTCTGATGGTGCTGGAAAGCGCCCTGAGGTTGTTTTCCTTCCACTCCCTGGTATGTGCCATTTTTTCACCTACATTATTCTCACGGCGGGCCCCATCGTCGTTTTGACATATGCGGAATCGAGGTTCAATTTCCCCTTTTCAAGCTTCCCGATGACCCTGTTCAGTACTGCATCCACGTTTTCGGCTATTTCCTCGGGTTTCATCCTGCGCGTTCCGACAAGCGTCTGGAACGTCCTCTTTTCCCTCGACCGGACAGTCGTTGTTTTCTTGAGTGTAGTTATTGCCGGTGCCGGATCAATGCCCGGCTGAAGCGGCTTCGGTATCTTCCCTCTGGGGCCGAGGACAACTCCCATCCTTTTACCGATGGTGGCCATCAGCGGCGCCTCTGCAACAAAATAGTCGTAGTCCCTTGCGAGTTTCTTTGCCACCTTTTTGTCATCCATGTATCTGTTGAAATCCTCAGGAGATATGATCAGGTCAGCCACGTTTTTTGCCTTCAGCGCCATCTCCGCCCCGCCGAAGAGACATACCCTGACATCCTTTCCCCTGCCGCTGGGCAGAATGATGTCCTCCTGTATTCTGTTCTTCGGTACTGAAAGATCAACATCCTTCAAATTAATGGCAATCTCAACGCTTTCCTCAAATTTCCTCTGCGGCGCTAACGAGAGTGCCTTCTTCACAGCTTCAACTGTTTCTTCATTTGCCAGACAATCACACACCTGTAGTGCGGCGAACCTTCGGTTCTCCTACAGTGAAAAGAGGTTAGCAATGGATGAATTTAAACCTTTGCCTGTCGCCTGCTTTGCTCCTGAAATACCCAAACGGAGAAAATTTAAGAGCAGATTTTTGACTTTAAGAGCAGAATGGGTTTGAGAGGGAAAGTCTTTTCCAGCAAAAAGTAGAAGACAGCATATCCAGGCATTATTATATGATGCATGTGCCTTCAAATCAATTACGACATGGTACAATACAGTGGAAATATTCGCAACAGCTTGGCGGATAGGTGACGGTGCATGGGGCGAGTTAGGTCACCGATATTGATATTGGCCGCAGCAGCAGTTTCCGCGATGCTGATCACTGTCGTCATATACGCAGGACTCCAGCCTGCAGCCGTAAAGAGTGAGGTAATCTATCCTGCGAAAACCAAACTCTACGGGCTGAACTCACAGGTGACTTCCGCGTACAACCTTGTGGTGAATATAAGTTCGAACTCAACCGTGGAAGGAGCATGGTCCACGGATTGGCACATCATGCCAGATGCTGGTCCAAATACGCTGATTGTAAACAGCACAACCAGTCCTCCTGAAGTGGTACCGCTTGTGAATCACACAGGGCCCGCACAGGTTGAATTGATTGCGAATCATTTTCCGCCGCCGCCGTCATACTATCCGACAAACGGATCGTTTCGCATCACTGTTACCTTTGTTGCCGGTGGGGGCTTCAGACTGTCAGGCTACTGCACACTTGCAGGACCGACTGTCTACAGGTTCAATCCGGATATAATATATCCGCACGCCGAACTCAAATACGGTCTCCTCTTTTCGTTTGTATTCGTCTATGCCCCGGCCTGGATGAATACGACGAATTTTGCTACACCCTATCTTAACGTCACTCAGGCTTTCGCTGTCGTTCGCTCCTGAGAAGATCGTAGTGAGTGCAGTGCTCTGTTTTCGAGTATTTCTTTCCTAAGATTCAGAAACGGCAGAATTTAGAAGCAAAAACTTGATTTTAAGAGTAGTATGGTTTTCAGGGGCAAAGCCAAGTGACCGGCTTTGCTCCTGAAATGTATTCTGCTCCCAAAGTCGGAAGCCCCCTTACCGAATTCTGCGGATTTGCATCTTTTGGATATGACCGGCTGTCAGCCGTGCGTGTCGGTACAGCCAGCCGGGCCGTTACCGGCGATGAAATAATGCCTGAATATTGAGGTCATCCCCTGCAGGGATAAATGGAACATACAATTTGTTCCGTTCCCCCGCTTCATGCAAGCCGGAACACCTCAGGTTAAACGGCGTGTGTGCTATTTCAGCCTGCTGTCCCATGAACCGGAGTTGATTTCGTCAATGATCGCCTTCGGTTCCTTCCCTTCAACCGTGACACCTATCGAAACGCATGTGCCGACAACCTCCTTGACCCTTGCCTTGGTGCTAGAGCCGAGCGACGCCTCTTTCTTCATTTCGGCTATCCTGAGAATTTGCGGAAGTGAGAGATTTCCCACCTTGGTGCCTTTTGGACTTCCAGAGCCCTTCTCTGCGCCTATCTCTTTCAGTATGAGGGCCGTCGTCGGAGGCGTGCCCACCTGAACCTGAAACGTCTTGTCCGCATTGATCTCAATTGTTACCGGCACCTTCATTCCGCTGAACTGCTTCGTCTTCTCATTGATCTCTGCAACGATTTTAACCACGTTCACGCCAAGCGGCCCGAGAGCCGGACCCAGCGGTGCACCAGGTGTTGCCTTTCCTGCATCAACCAGAACATTTATTCTGTCTGCCATCTTGCTCTACCTCAAATAGCACAATTACTGCCTTTCCTTTTCAAGAACCCTGACATGGTCTCCCCTTACCGTCACCGGTATGGGAACCACCGCTTCAAAAAGTTCAACCGTTATCTCTTCCTTTGCGTTGTCGATACGCTGCACCCTTGCCTTTTCGCCCTTGAACGGTCCGGATATGAGTTCGACTATGTCCCCTTCGACAATACCGCTGACGGTCGGCTTCGGCGTCAGGAAATGACTTACTTCGTCAAGCGATGTCTCCCCCTTGACGAGGCCATGCGATTTCCTTATTCCCCTCACCGCATTTTCAATCTTGTCTGTGTTCATCGCCTCGAGAAAAACGTATCCTCTTATTGTGGACGGCAGGAGAACCGAATAGATGCCAAGATTCCCTGTCTTCGCCTTTGCTGCTATGGAATCGGCAACTTCTCTCTCCTGTCCTATCGCCGCCTTCACCGCCAGGATTGACGGTCTCACAGCCACCCTGAAATTTCTTGTTTCGGTGATTCCCTTCGAGGATACAGTCAGCGAAACCGCTGTCCTGTCACCGTAAGAGGCGCCGGATGCAACAGATACCTGAAGGGTTGCAAAATGCCTTCCCTGCCCGAGCTTCGCTTCAAACACGCTCGGAAGATTGGTGAGACTGTCCCATTTCAGTATGCCGTCCAGGTAAAGCTTCACCTGCCATTCGGGGGAACCTTCCACATCTGAACTGAGCTCCGATTTGACCTCTATTGTAAACTGGCTCTCGCTCTCCACCTCAATTCTGTAAATGAATTCAGACTGCACACCGATCGGAGCAACAACCTCTGCAGGGCTGTCAGTATCTACCCTGAAGTGTTTTCCTCCCTGACCTTCAGTCATCTTCGATTCAAGATCAAATGACGTCAAAACAATTACCCCTTTCAGCCGAACAGGCCCGGAACGTAATGCGGGAAGTAGGTCCAGAGCCAGTAGAGCAGAAACCCGAGGGCGCCAATCAGGATCAATCCAAGCGCGACCAGTTTGACCACCCTGACATATTCATCCATTGTCGGCTTCTTGGCCATCTTGAATATTCTGCCATACTTCCCCTTTCCGACATTTCTGAAACGCTCCTCCAGTTTGCGCTGGACTTCGTATGTCGTCTCGGTAAAGTCAAACGAGGAGTTGGTGTTATCCAAATTATTCACCTTTCCGTTGCCTGTAGCGCTTACGCTTTCTGCTCAATGCATCAAGCATTCTGCTTAATATTCTTTTCCCAACTAAGGCTTTGCCCCCAAAACCCATTCTGCTCCTGAATCCCTCTGCGTTTGGTATTTCAGGGGCAAAGCCAAACAGACCAGAATGGCATCATTGCATGCGGTTATCCTGAAATAATGATGAAATTCCTGGCGATGAGCAGGTATGGTGTTGATAGCGTGCTGTTTGTCGGATAAATGAAGACGAAGTCAAGCAGCAGTCCGTATTTCAATGCGATCGGCGGAAGTGCGAGACTTGCATTGTAGAATACGGTCTGGTTGAATATGTATGTATAATGTCCCGACATAGTGAACCGGCCATCCTTCAGGAAGGTGATACGGATTACAAAAGAACCATTGGTCGGGAAGGCAGACGGTGGCGGCGCCTCCCTGAATGAAAGAGCGGCAAGTCGAGGGCCGGTCCTGTTGATAATAGGATAGGCTTTAATGTTACTTGTCGAATTGCCGGTGAACCACGCATTCAGATCCATCGATGGCATTATGTGCCATGGTGATGACCATGTCCCTTCAACCGTGCTGCCGCCTGTCACGTTTACTATTATATCATATTCGGAAAGCAGGTTGCTCAGTCCGTACAGCTTCTGCCCCTTTGCATATATAACATGGACAGTGCCCTTCCTGCCGGTGAAACCGATTACATAAATGCCGGCCACCATAATGAGAACGACCACAACTACCGTAATGCCTTTCAAAGCTTTCCTGTTGCCCCTAATCAAAACTGTGCCTCCGAACCATACTGCTCCACAAAACTCGAATTCAGGACATAATTGCCATGCCGGACATTCTAATACTGCGAGTGCAGCCTTATACTTTTTGCTGGAAAGGAATTCCCCTCTGAAACCCATCTGTTCCTAAATTCAGCTATTTTCGGTATTTTGGGAGCAAAGCCCCAACTTAATCTTTGCCGGGTTAAGGGCTCAGGGCAGATGCCGTTCCGTTCCCGGCTTCTACCACAGGCCACGAACCAGACATCACAGCAGGCTCTTCATCACTTTAAACGTGCGAGTATATCCTCATGTGAGCGTGCAATATCGCCGGTCTGAACGGCCGAAGGATCAACAAATTTCAGGTCAGCCCATATGCCGCGCGGAGGATGGAGTCTTTCCCGATCTGTCTGTCCGGTGTACATGAACTCAAGATCCCAGTGGTTCTTCCTGCCGGGATGTCTCCGCGGCTCATAAACCTCGGAGTATATGGCGGGTCCCTCGAATCTCATGTCATCCATGGCGAGCTGTTCCCGCGCAATTCTCCTGGCGCATTCGTCAGGCGATTCGCCGTAAATGAGATGGCTCGATGGAAGCATCCAGCCGTGTCTGTGCGCCTCGATCCTGTCAGGATCCAGAGCACCGATATGATCCCACGGCCCTTCCGGATTGATGTGGCCCATAAGGACGCCGTGCCCGCCGGCATTCGGACGTATTATCAGGAAGGCTGAAATGCAGAATCCGCTCTCCGGTACGGCGCTCAGACCGAGCCCTCCTCTGGAATCTCTTGCAAAGGCACAGAATTTTCTGTCGGTTGTCATGCCGGCGTTTACATCCGGAGACTATATCTGATTTTTGTTTTGATTCTGCTTCCGGCTGTTGTGCCTCTTTCAGCTCATTTTATGAAGTCCATGTCGATGCTCTTGGTCTGGACACTGTCGGCAGGTCCCAGAATGTGCTTCGACTTGACACCCGTCAGGACTACCATGACTCTCATCTTCTTTTCAAGTGTAGGGTCAATTGCCGCTCCCCAGATTATCCTCGCGGAAGGACTGATCTTTGTCTGTATCATCTCAGCAACCTTTTCAGCCTCGCTCACTGTCATGTCGTTTCCGCCGACGACGTTGACAAGTGCACCGTTCGCACCAGATATATCCACGTCTATCAGGGGTGAATTGATGGCCTCGTTTACCGCATCATTTGCCCTTTCTTCGCCTTCTCCCTCTCCAAGTCCAATCATCGCGACGCCGCCGCCCTTCATGATTGTCTTTAGATCATTGAAATCCAGATTGACCAGGCCGGGTTTTGTGATAACCTCCGTGATGCCCTTTATGCTTCTCACCAGTACCTCATCGGCAACCTTGAAAGCTGCATTAAGCGAGAGCCTGGGTACGAGTTCAAGCAGCTTGTCGTTCGGAATGACAATTACGGTATCCGCGACGTTCCTGAGCCTTTCAAGTCCCCACTCGGCATTTTCAGCCCTTATGGCACCCTCGGCCTTGAACGGGGAGGTGCATATGGCTATCGTCAGCGCGCCCATTTCCTTCGCCAGCTGTGCTATGAAAGGAGCGGCCCCTGTTCCGGTCCCCCCGCCGAGTCCTGCAGTTATAAAAACAATATCCGCGCCCTGAATCGACTTTCTTATGTCGTCTTCGGCTTCCCGTGCGGCCTCCTCTCCCACCTGCGGGAGAGCTCCGGCACCTAGCCCTCTCGTGCTCCTTCTTCCCAGAAGTATCTTATGAGGCGATCTGATGATAAGGAGGTGCTGGGCGTCGGTGTTTGCAGCATACATTTCCGCACCCGTAATTCCAGTTTCGACAAGCCTGTCGATGGTGTTTGTGCCGCCACCGCCGCAGCCTATGATCTTGATGTTTGTCCTGAGACCAGACAGTATTTTGATTAATTCGTCATCTTCAGCACTGTAGCTTTCCTCAGTGTAAGACTGCACTGACTCCATTTCATCCGCAGGAACTCTCGATATGGCATCATTCACTAAAGATTTCATAAGTTCAACCTCGCATCCCATCAGTCGCACCGAGCGAATCAGTGCTGTTACACCTTAATGAATTTCCTCATTTTAATGTTTCTATCGGCATGCTCTACTCACCGGACCGCCTTTCCTGTTGCCATCCGCGTGCTGCCGCTCGGAATCTTTCAGAAACACTGGATGTGTCCGTTCCCCGCAATACGTTTTAACATATGGGTCAGCAATCCCCCTGCAATGCCCAGATTCAGGATCGTTCTGGTAAGGCCCGAAAATGAGGGTAACATCGGTGCAGTCGCACGCGCGATGGCGAATTTCGACATGTCCGAACTCTACCTCGTTTCCCCCGTGAAAATCGGGGACGAGGGAAGGAAAAGGGCAAAGCATGGCAATTTCATCCTCGACAGCGCTGTCATCGTCACGCAGCTCGATGACGCCCTGAAGGGCTGTGACACAGTAGTGGGGACCACCGGCATCAGAAATACGGGGGAGAGACGTTTTCTTCGAAATTTCGAGACGCCGCACGGGTTTGCGCAATATGCTGCGAACAAACGCAGGACTTTTGCAATACTTTTCGGTCCGGAAGGGCTTGGTCTCTCAAACCCTGAACTCGGTTCATGTGATATGCTCATAAGCATACCGACTTCCGAAAAATATCCTGTAATGAACCTTTCCCATGCAGTTTCCGTTATACTGTATGAGCTTTTTTTGAGCGGATATGAGCCGTATGCAATAAAGAGATCGGTCGAGCTGGACAGGAAGAAGGTCAATGAGTATTTCGCCCTTCTGCTGGATGCTGTTGACTACCCTCCCCATAAGAGGGAAAAGGCAAGGCTGATGTTCAGAAGGCTGATCGGGCGGGCAAACATGTCCAAGTGGGAATTCTTCATAATGATGGGCGTCCTTTCCAAGACACTGCGGGCGCTGAGCGAAAAATGAAGGCTAAAAACCGTCCGCTGTTATGCCCGTGATGATTGCTGTCAGGCTCATTACGTCATCATCCCTTCCGTCCTCTCTTGCGCCAAGAATTATGTTGCGGCATCCGGAGAATGCGTTATGTGCCTGTTCCAGCACTTTGTGAACTTTCTCCAGCGTCATACGCCTCCCGCCCGAAAGATGGATCAGGGCACCCCTGGCATCGCTTATTGAATTCTGGAACAGCGGTCTCCTTAACGAATCACTGACGAGTGACGATGCGTCGCTGTTTTCCCCGAAAATCATCGTTGCCGTCTTTCCGCAACGCATGACAGAACGGAGATCGGAATAATTGATATTCATCACCGATGGCCTGAGGAGTGTGCCGGTGATATTGTCAATCAGGCCCGAGACAAGCGTATCCATCACGGCAAATGCATTGTATATGTTCTGCTCAGGGAAGACCGAGGCAATTCTGTCGTTTTCCAGCAGGACGGTGCTTTCCGAGCTGTATATGAGCTCCCGGACATAGTCCTTCGCGCGTGCAAGCCTCGCCCTTTCAAAACTGAACGGCATGGAGACAATTGAAATTGGAAGAGCTCCCATGTCTCTTGCGGCAGATGCAACCACCGACGAACATCCCGTGCCTGTGCCGCCTCCCATGCCTGCAATAATGAACACCACGTCCGACCCTCTGAGTTCAGCGGCTATGCTCTCTCTCGCCTGCTCCGACAGGCGCCTGCCTAGCTCCACGTCTCCCCCGGTTCCCCTGCCCTTTGTCGCCTCCCTCCCTATCAGGAGTTTCCTGTTTGCTGAAATTCTGAGAAGGTGGGCCGCATCGGTGTTGATAGCCAGGGTCCTTGCAATGACACCCCCTCCCCTCGAGAGGCTGTCTATCGTGTTGTTTCCGGCTCCGCCGCAACCGACGGCCATTATGCTGAGCCCGTCTTTTGCCGGATACCCGGCATCTTCCCAAAATGGATTCTTCATTTCATCCGGCTGGCTATCTTTTCTTCTCCAGAACTTTAGGAGACAGTCTCCGTCTGAGATACTCGCGCACGGCATTTCTTATCGCATCGTCTACGGATACGGAATCGCCCTTTCTTACGAGACGCTGCAGCTCCACTGCATTTCCCTTGGGCAGTTCCACTGTTATCTTCTCAATGTGCCTTGGCGAAAAATTTCTATCTATGAACTGATCAATGGCTGCTCTCATCACCTCGGAAATATTGGAATATTTCCCGCTGGAAACCAGCGTTTCAAGCGCATTTAGACTTTCATTATCAAGCCTGATCGTAACCCTTTCGGACTCAACCGTCTCAAACACCTCCGTTCGTTGTTCTCTGTCTGACGAACGCCCTTGTATCGGCTGACAGTATTATCGCCTGAGTGCTATTTATCATTATGCACGGGAAGCCCGTTTTCACATACGCATATCCCTGTACCATGTTCGGGAAAGTCCGTCCATGGCTGCCGAACGTCCGACAGTACATTCATGCAAGCCGGGCAGAGTCACTCATAAACGGGTGTCAGCCAGTCCATGTGCTTTCTGTCTCTTCCCCTCACCGCATTTTCGAAGGACTTCATGAGTCCTGAGGTTATCCTCCCTATGACGCCGCCGGATATGGTCCGTCTGTCGACACTTCCCACGGGGGTTATCTGGGCAGCGGTTCCGCACAGGAACATCTCCTCGCATGTATAGAGTTCGGTCCTGGTTATGTCCCTTTCAATTACCGGTATGCCTGCATCCGATGCCAGTGCCATTACAGATTCCCTGGTAATGCCCTCAAGTATGTCGGCAGAGACAGGGGGTGTGACAAGCTGCCCTTTCTTCACAATGAATATGTTTTCTCCCGATCCCTCCGATACATAACCGTTCTGGGTCAGCATTATGGCCTCGTCAAAACCCGACTCCTTTGCGTCAACCGAAGCGAGCATGCTGTTGACGTAGGCGCCGCTTATCTTCGCGCTGGGAGGGGATGCGCTGTTGCTCGAACGGACCCAGGAACTGACTGCCACATTGAGTGCCTTCGGTTCGCCGAAATAATTTCCGAACTTGGTGGCGAATACGAAATAATCGGTTGAGTGATTTGTCGGTTTTATGCCTATTCCTCCTTCGCCGAAGTAGATCATGGGCCTGATATAAACGTCAGCATGGAATTCGTTCCTCCTGAGAAGTTCGACCACCTGCCTGGCAAAACTCTCACTGTCAACAGGCGGTTTCAGTCTTAGGATCGAAGCATTTCTGTAAAGTCTTTCAACATGCTCCCTGAGCCTGAATACATTGACCTGGGCACTGTCGTTTCCGGCATAGCCCCTGATGCCCTCGAAAACACCGCTCCCGTAAAGCAGCCCATGGGTTGACACATGGACTCTGGCGTCCTTCCACTCAACATATTTGCCGTTATGGAGTATAACTCCCTTGCTGTCCGCCAAGTTATCATCTCTCTGCCTTTGGGATGAACTGTTGTGATTTAATGCTATCCGGCAATTTCCTCTTCCGCTTTGCCGTAATCGCCTGCCGTGTTGCGGTCAGATGATCAATCGAATCATTTTTACGCTGCTCAGAAGCGCCGTGAAAGCAGTTTTCATGTTGGGATGATAAAGACTGGCAGCCCCGCTTTCATTCTTTTTCAGCGATCATCTTCCACCGTTTATGCATCCGCGGATATATTCGGGGCCGCGGGGATTTCCGGCATAGCTTTCGGACCCCGGACCTTCTGGTTAAAAGCCAGTTGCTCTTTCCAGGGGATACTGTCCCTACCTAGCTGAGCTACGGCCCCTTGACATCGCCAATGACCAGTCATTATTAAATGATTAGCCTGTGCGCAGCCTTGTGAAAGAACATCTGTTTTCAATCACTTCTTTCACAGGTCGGAGGTTTTTTCACAGGTTACGGACTTTTTTGCACAAAGCCACTGTGCGCCGATAATCCGTCCGGGATAATCCGGCGCATGATGCGATGGCAAAAATATGCCTGATTTTTCAGTTCAGCCGTTTCCCATCGGGCAGCCCCCGCTTCTCCATGTGCTTAAATATGTGTAAACTTTCAGAATTCCGTTTATGACAGACGAGGATGCAAATTGCAGTTCGTGCGGTATAAGACTCGTTGGCACAGGCACGGTCACTTTTCTCTGCCCAAGCTGCGGACAGACCAGGATAGGGCGCTGTGCCCAGTGCCGTGATCAGGGCGTCAGGTATACCTGCGTCTCCTGCGGATTTTCGGGACCCTGAGGTGTTCTGATGGGAAAGGTTGTAATGACTTACAGGCTCATGCCAGACTCTGAGAAATTTAATTTTGAAGGCATTGATGAGAAAATAGCGAGGAGACTGCCGAACGGAGCCGAACTCCGCGACAGCAGGGTGGTGCCGATAGCGTTCGGTCTCAGTTCTTACGAAATAATGATTGTGGCGGAAGACAGGGAAGGCACTACCGATGAGGTGGAAAGGGCACTGGCTTCAATCGGCGGGATACAGAGCGTTGAATCTGTGGAAATTACTCTTCTCTGAACTCGGTTGCGGACCGGCTTGCGGTCATCCGGGCTGCACTATTTATAACGCCGGGACTCTCTTCCGTGGCTGAAATGCTGGCCGGAATGGTAGATCTGAGGACAATGGCTCTTTTTCCTTATATCAGCGATGTAAGGGATTATATTTCAAAGAGACAGGAACAGTTCGATCTCCCGAAAATACTCAGGAGCCCTGTTTATGAAATGGTAAGAGTCAGGGGGAAGGAACGAGTCCTCTCTTCATTGCGTGAGATGAAAATTCCCGAGGCACTCCTGTCCAGCGAGGAGCAGTGCAACCAGGAAATACTTTCATTTGCAGTTTCCAGAATGATCTGCTCTGTTATAGGCGACAGATTCCTTGTAAACCGTGTAGCGGTTACGGAAGGAAAGAGGGCGGGTGAGCTGATCGGACGGAACAATTCCGTGCTCTTCAGGCTTGCAAAGGAGTTCGGCATCGTTGTCGGCGAGACCCGGGATGATGGCGTGTACACCATACACTTCACATCATTCCTGAAATTATCCTCCAAAATGAGATCGCCTGAATGGAAACTGCTTTATCAGAAACTGCACAGGGGTTATGTTGCCGTAGACAGGCAGCGTCTTGTCAGGCTTATCGAGCAGGCCGTAACGGATCGCCTCTCCGAAAGGCTTCCGGCATACACGGACGAGATCAGAAGCGCACTGGATGCAGAAATCAGGGAGGTTGTCATCGCCTTGAATCAGATGAAGGAGGAATTCCAGAAAAATAATCTTGGCGAAATCGACGAAAGACGCTACCCCCCCTGCATGAAGGCCATACTGAACCAGATCCGGACATCACAGAACGTGCCGCAGATGGGAAGATTCGCCATCGTGACATTTCTGCATGCGATAGGCATGACAGCCGAGCAGATATTCGATCTTTTCAGCTCAGTGCCTGACTTCAGGGCCGATGTAACAAGATACCAGATAGAGCACATAACGGGCCGCATCTCCTCCACAGAATATTCTGTGCCTGAATGCAGCACGATGAAGTCGTACGGCATCTGTTTCAATCCGGATTCTCTCTGTGCCAAAGAATGGATGAAGCACCCTATGACATATTATATAACCAAAGGCAGGGAATTCAAAGCTGTCGCCACGAAGAAAGGGCCCTCCAGACAGCAGTGATGTTTCCCGCCACCCCGAAGAACAGCAGCAGCCAGTCAAAGGGAGTAAGAAACAGGAATGTCGCTCCATGTGCTCCATAGTGTGTACCGCCGTAAATGTATTCGAGCAGCAGGACAACCAGCATGTAAACGATTCTGTCAGCTCTCCCGAGGATTCCGCCGTAATTTCGCTTCAGCCCCGCAGCCTGTGCCTGTGTTCCAAGGTAGCTCGTCATGAATATGCCCGTCAGTGCAAAGATGCCCAGCGCAACGCTGCCGGAATAGAAACTGAATGTGAAACCCAGAATGAGAGCAATGTCCGAATACCTGTCCAGTATGTGATCGAGGAAGTCTCCCTTCGGGCCGCTTCTGTCTGAAAGCCTTGCAACCAGCCCGTCGAGGGCATCCAGTATGCCGCTTGCCGCCAGAAAAATAATGCCTCCGAGAAGAAGATACGCGGTATGTGCGGACGATCCCACTATCGAAAGAGAGGCGAACAGAGCAAGCAGGAAAGAGAACCAGCTGATCCTGTTTGGATTCCACTTGCTCATGCGCACTGCAACAGGGGAGAGCAGTCTTTCGGAAGCTTCCCTTGCCCTGTCTAAAACCATTTTTCAATCTCACCGGACCAACGTGACGCAACAGGATGATTATTCATTTTCCCCTCAAGCGTTTCCCTTACTGCGGCGGCGGTTTCCGCGGGCGTGGATCGTGTTGTGTCTATTTCGCGTACCCAGCCCAGGCTTTCGGCAGCTTCGACGAGTATGACGTCCAGGACTTCCGCCTGAACGTTTTCCATTATCTTCTCTCTGCTCCATCTCCTGGCCTCGAGCCGCTTTTCCAGAACTGAAGGAGCGCACCTCAGCACCACCGCCCCTTCGGCACCTGCGTAATGCGAAAGGTGTCCTGCCACTATAACCTGCTTTTCCCGGACAGCATTCCAGTGCGAGGTCGCCTTTCTTTTCAGATCCGTGACATCAACTGCGATGCAGGACTTCCCCCTCTCTGCGGTCGTGCGGACATTAAGTGAACGTATGAGTTCATCGACTTGCACAACCGAATAACCCATGCCGGAGAGCTTTCCGGCCACGGTTGTTTTGCCGGTCCCAGGCGTTCCGGTAAGTGCAACAACACGCATCATCGCATTACACTTCCAGTTTGAACTCCCTATAAAGATATTCCAGTGCCCTGAGCCTGTAGAGCCTCTGAATCCATTGCTTTTTTGTTTTCGCCGATGTGGCAGCGGGGTGGAACATCATTCCGTAATCCACGTCCATCAGTATCAGGAACTCAGGCCTCGCCAGGCCGAAGCTCTCAACCTTCTCCCCCTTCAGCGCCTCCCTGATTTCATCAGGTGTTGTCTTTCCGTCCATTACGCCGAGCGCCGCTCCGGTTATTCTCCTGATCATGTTGTGAAGAAAGCTTTTTCCCATGAAGTCAACCACTGTCCATCCGTTCCTTTTGGCCACCGTTATGACATCAATTTTTCTGTATCGGCCGGAAGCGTCGCTCTTGGCAAAATTCCTGAAATCGTTCGCTCCCACAAACAAATCAAAGGTCTGCTGTAGCTTCGTTTCGTCCAGATGTTCCGGAAGGAGGTAGCGGTAATGGCGCATCCGCGCCCTCCTCGGATTGAATGTGGCCGGAACCTCAATGTATGAATGGAAGTATATGTCCTCACACTTTGCGTTAAGTGCGCTGATCAGCTCGAGCGGATCAAATTCGGTTGTGAATGCCATTGCATTCGCTACGGCATGAACGCCAGTGTCCGTCCTGCTTGCGCTCTGGAATCCGGAGCTTTCCACATCCTTTATTGCTCCGAGTTGCTGCAGAGCCAGTATTATGTCCCCTTCTACCGTCCTCTTCGCCGGCTGTCTCTGGTAACCGCTGAAGCAGCTGCCGTCATAGCCGAATTTCAGCGCGATTCTCGTCATTGGACACGACATGGGCTAATGCGCAGCGGAGAAATAATTAACTACTGCCCTGTCAAAGACATGCACGTGGAAGAAGCGGATATATGCCTGCATGCCGTTTTTTATGGAACCGTTCAGGGTGTTTCATTCCGTGCATATGCAAAGAGATTCGCCGACGGCGGCGGCGTGAAGGGATGGATCAGGAACTTGAGCGACGGCAGTGTCGAGGCTGTCTTTCAGGGAAGAAGGGACGCGGTGTACGCTGTCCTCGAACTGTGCAGGAAGGGAAATCCGTACGCGCGGATAACACGCATCGATGCCAATGAGATCGCGTGCACAGATTCGCCGGAGTGCTTCACAATAAGATAGGGAGCTATCTGCCGGACGGAAACCTGTCGCTGCCGTAAACCGCGGACGGATTCTCAAATCCGACTTTCCAGGCAATTTTATCGTCCGAACCGCTCGCGTCGACCAGTTCCCTCACCCTTTTCGGCACCGTTCCGATGCCCAGGAACGCACCCGGATTGCGCGGGTCATCGATATAATCTGTCTCCAGCATGAATCTGCTTCCCTTTTTCGCAGCCTGCGCCACAGTATCCCTCTTTGCGGTTATGGAGGGAAAGAGGCCATGATTTTCCCCTGGCAGTATGAGATCAGTGCAGTGGTGCCTGACAACTCTTCCCCTGTCCAGTCCCGCCCTGTCAGCCCTGCGCGCGAGATCCGACATGCTTTCCGGACTCGGATCTTCAGCATGAATTATCACCGCACATCCGGCCCCTTTTGCCTCTTCCATGCATGCCCGGAGTATGCGGTTGCTTGCCTCCATGATTTCCTCCGGAACGGGGAAATGCGGCCTGCCCACCTCACCGATCGCATCCGCCCTGCCTTCCACCACATGGCGTGCGGCAAGCACTGCAGCCGAAGTCATCCTTCCCTCCGCTTCCTCAATGCCCAGTTTTTCCGCCATCTCCAGCAGAGTGACGGGATATGGCCCCACTGCAAGGAGAACCGTCAGCCCCAGCGTGCTCTTCACTTCATCTCTGAGTTTCTCAGCAGCGCTATACATTATCTCGAAATATGAACTCTCAGTAACCGGGACCGCAGGGGGCAGATTTACAAGCATCATTCCCGTACCGCCCCTGCGCCTGAATTCATCTGCAGCGGCTATGAAACGTCCTTCCCTGCGCAGATGTACGTGATTGTCGAATACCGGATAGCTCATCTCAGTGCAGCAAGCCCGCGCCCTGGAGCTCTATCATTATCTTTTGAACGGCGTCACCGACATCGGATGGTTTCCTCGCACCCGTGCATACAAGCTTTCCGCTCCCGAAAAGGAGGACGACAACCTTCGGCGAGTCGAGCCTGTATACAAGCCCCGGAAACTGTTCCGGCTCATACTCAACCTTCTCGAGGCCGAGACTTATTGCGATGGCATTCAGGTTGATTTCCTGGCCCAGGTCAGACGATGCAACAATATTCTGCACCTCGATCTTGGGCTCGATCTTTATTATAATCCCGGCCTTCTCAATCTGTTTTGAAACCTTGCTTATGGCGAGCTTTACTTCCTCGAGACTCTTTGCACCCGTGCATACAACCTTTCCGCTCCTGAAAAGCAGGGTTGCCGTCTTCGGCTCCTTCAGCCTGTAGATGAGTCCGGGAAACTGTTCCGGCTCGTATTCCGCGCCTTCGAGCGCCAGCGCTATTGCCTGCAGATCCAGCTCTTCACCGAGTGAAGTTGATGCAACGACATTTTCGATTTTGATGTTCGGCATTGGTTAACACCGCGGATTAAGGAATTTCATGAGTGCTTAAATAACTATTTAAATACCATTATAGTAAACCGGGAATTGCTTTAATCGTATGCTGCTTCCGATAAACGAATCGATTCTCAGTTGCGCAGGCGTCTCGAAAATCGCAGTTTCAGAAGAAATTTCAGATTGTTCCAGCCGTCCTTCCAGGTATTCAGCTTCTTTTCTCCCTGTCTTTCCATGAAATGAACAGGAACTTCTGCAAACTTCAGCCTCTTTGCAGCCTTTATCTTTATTTCCTCGGAAAAGGGGAATCCGTCGCTCCGTACATCCAGCCGCTCAAAAGCATCCTTTTTCAGTATCCACATGCCGCTCTGCGAATCCCTCACCGAAACACTGAAAAGGAATCTTGTCGCAACGTTCAGAATCCAGTTTCCAAAACGGTGCGTCCTGCTCATTGCCCCCTTGTTCATGGAGGAGAATCTGTTTGCTGTAAGGAAGTCCAGCCCCTCCCGTTTAAAAACGGAAAAAAGTGCGGGTATTGCCTCAGGCGGATATGAGGCATCAGCGTCAAGGGCTATTATGGTTGTTCCTGCCGAAGCCGCGAAGCCGGTCTTGTATGCCCTGCCGTAACCCCTTTCCGACTCCCTGATGATCCTGCAGCCCCGTTCTCTTGCTATCTCCACTGTCCTGTCGCTGGAATTCGTGTCAATGATTAATATTTCATACGGCTCGTCAACAGAGCTCATGCTCTCTCTGATCCTGTCAATGACTCCCGCAATGGAATCTTCTTCGTTTATTGTAGGAATAACGATTGAAATCAATTGATCCTGCCGAGTTTAAGATTGCTGGGTTATTAATTCTTTTTAGTGGAAGCTGTTCTTTTTTCGCCGAACAGTTTGTATCCCAGGTAACCGAGCAGCGCCATTGACACACGCAGCAGGCCATGGAAGCTCATCTTCCTCCTGAACATGTCGAGCGGTCTGTAGTTTTTCCACAGGCTGCCGTGTTTTAGCGTGAGCTGCTTTCTCCCGGCGCCGTTCCAGAAGGCCTGCCTTGAGAAACCGTAAATATTGTCTCTTGTCCTGCTTCTTACGACAGCGAGATCGTTGTAGTTTATTGCATGCCCGCTGTCTACAGCCCTGATGTTGAGGTCGATGTCCTCGGCAGTTATGAACCATCTGTCGAAACCGCCAAGTTCAGTGAAAACCTTCCTTCTGTAGGCCAGGTTGCACGAAGGATAGGTGACATCCATTCCTTTCCTGTACAGTTCAACCCTTTCGAATCCGAGGTATGCGGCTCTGCCGATATAGACGGTCCTGCCGGCCACCACATCCGACACACGAAGCGAAGAGATTATTTCAGACAGCCAGTGTTCGGACGCAATGCAGTCGCCGTCGATAAAGACAACGTAATCCCCCGAGGACTTCGATACGCCGTAATTCCTTCCTTCCCCTCTCTTTCCAGGCCACCGGTAAAGTTTTATGTACGGGTAAGCGGCGGCATATTTCCCTGCTATTTCTGCAGTTCCGTCCGAGCTGAATGCATCGACAACCACTATTTCCTTGTCGCCCGTCTGCCTGACGAGGCTGTCAAGCAGTCCTTCTATATTCCTAGCCTCGTTTCTGACAGTAACGACAATGCTTGCATCCAATTGAGGGCAATCCCCTTTTTTTGTTTACGGACAAGAGATGAGGTGCAATTGGTCCGCTCAAACTTTGATTGTAGCAATAAAACTATCGGAATGATCCTCATTGCGGTTCCGACCGGAACAGCCGACATGGGCTGATTTGCTCGCCGTCTGCGTATCACTCCAATGCACTACCAGGAATTTCAAATGATGATCCCGAATTCACATGCTTGAACAGATCTTGGGATCATGTGCGGAAACAGTCCGGCCACCGAAACCTGCGGCTGACGCAGACGCACAGTCAATGCCGCAGGCAATAAATCAGGAAGGCCGGTTTTCATGCCGGTTTCAGGTATTCCGTCACTATGTCCTTTACTGTCCTGTCCCCTACTATGCTGTATCTGAGATGCGCACGTCTTGCAAGCTCGCCGTCGACGTCATCCCTGTCACCGATCACAAATTCGTCCTCCGTGTGAAATTCCCTTCTGGCTCTTTCTATGAGGCCGGTTTCAGGTTTCCTGCAGCCGCAGCCGTCCTCCGGTTTATGCGGGCAGTGAAAAATAGCATCTATCTCTGCGCCGTATTCCCTCAGCTGCCTTGTCATCTCATCATTAACTTCGTTCATCTGGTCAACCGTAAAATAACCGCGCCCGATGCCGGACTGGTTTGTCAGGACTATGACAAGGACGCCCAGTCTGTTGAGCATTCTTATGCCTTCAGCTGAGGCTGGAATGACCCTTACCTGATCCTTCGATTTGCAATAAGGGCAGTCGGCGATTATTGTGCCGTCCCTGTCGATGAAAACTGCCTTCCCTGTCATCACGATGCTCCTATGTCCGCTGCTCTTCATTCAGCCCGGATTTCAGGCCGCCGGAAATCAGGACGCCCTGGACAGCTGTGCCGCCAGAACTGTCACCGCCAGCACCGGTCTTATGCCCGTTCCCTGACGTAAGTGCAGGGCACATTCCTCTCCGTCAGTCACAAGTATTCCTCCATTTTTCAGTTTGGATGAAACCACGCCAAAGAGATGGGAGCCCATGTCCATAGACATTGAAAATGTTTCCTTTGCAAAACCGTAACTTCCGCCGGCGCCGCAGCACCCCTCCTGAAGCATCTCCACCTCTGTCTCCGGAATGAGTTCAAGGAGGGACCTGGTCCTGGTATGATTGCCCAGTGCCCTGGCATGGCAGGAGGGGAAGTAGTATATTTTCTGCCTGAGGGGAGCAAAACTGTACTGCAGCCTGCTGCCCTGAATGTCGTCATGTAACAGTTCTATTATGTCTGTCGCAGACTTCGAGAGGGCCATCGCCCTGTCATCCGCGAGAATGCTGAGATAATCATGTCTCAGGGCCATTACTGCGGAAGGGGACGAGCATACAATTTTCATTCCCTTCGAAGTATAGGGAAACAGGAAGCTCGCGTTGTCAAACACATATCTCCTCGCCTCCCTTATCATGCCGAGATATATCAGAGGCAGTCCCGTGAATCGCTGCTTTGGATAGATGACACTGTATCCTGCCCTTTCCAGCAGTTCGACTGTCGCTATCCCGACCGCCGAGTCAAAATAGTTCGCATAAATGTCTGAATAGTAGGCGACCACTCCCTTCCTTCCCGGTTTTGCTTCATGCCTGCTGAACCATTCGGAGAAGGTCTGACTGTCAAATTCCGGTATTCTCCTTCTCCTGTCAATGCCGGAGGCATGCTCGAGCAGCGAACGTGCCTTTCCCGAGGTTATGAGCCTGTTGGAAAGGCTTGCAACGCTCGAAGCCACAATAGTGTAGAATTCATAATCGGAAAAGAATTTTGACGCCCTCCCGATTCGCCCAACACCGGCCTTTCTGATATACTGCGCCCGCGCTTCCATCATTATTTTCGCCGTGTTCACATTGCTCGGGCATTCTATGACGCACATCTTGCACTGCACACAGTAATCGAATACGGATGTTGCGTACTCATCTGAATCAATTTTTATTCCAGGCGCAGCGGAACCTGAATTTGCCAATCTTACCAGATTGTTCCTTCCCCTCGGCGATGTTATCTCACCCCCTATCGCCTTGTAGACGGGGCACTGCGTTTCGATGAATGAAATTGTCCTGCATTCCCCGCATCCGTGGCAGGCGTTGACCTCCTCCTCAAAGTTCAGAAATCCCCGGCCCGTTACCGACTGTATATCCGGAACGTTCCAGTTCAGAAGCGTATCCTTCTTTTCCTCCGCGTGCGTGGCCGCGGCACGATATGGCGCTTTTGAAGCGTCTGCCTCCGGTGCAGACGGATTCAACAGATTACCCGGATCCATCACAGTTTTCAGTACAAGGATTCTCTTCAGGAAGGCGGAATCATTTTCCCTGAATCCGGGCGAAAGCAGAAGGCCAAGCCCGTTCTCTGAGGTAACGCTGCCATTAAGGCGATGGGCATATCCGGCAGCCTTCCTGAGCATCGTTTCATGTTTCCTTCTGTCCCTCTCATCAGTCATGTTGAGGAACGGCCTGAAGTAAACGGTTCCGGTAACTGCATCACCGAATATTATTTTCCGGGTATTTTCCTCGTCTGAAGTGTTAAGCAGAAACTTGCAGAACTGATTCGCTCCGCCGGCACCGATTCTTAAACCTTCAATCATGACAACATAGCGGCCGTTCGGAACCGGCCTCGACAGCGTATGAATGCTGTCTGCAATGGCGGCAAACAGGCGTTCGCTGCTGACATTCAGCATTCTTGCCTCTATCGCCCCGAGAACTGCCGGATCCGGAAGGCTGCCTTTTCCGGGCATAACCGCAATGATGCACCCGTCGGCTTCCTTCGGAAAAGAAAAGTCTCCAAGTCTGTATGTGAGCGATGACATTACAAGGGAGTCTGCAAACATGGCCGAAATGCATCCGCTGAATTTCGACGCAACCGCCTGCGCCGTGCAGTCCTCAAGATTCCTGAAAAAATAGGCACTAATCTTCTCCTCCCGGGGCACGTCGACCATTTTCAGTCTGGCCGAAACTATGATTCCTATTTTTCCCTCGCTTCCGGCAAACAGGCGGACTGCGGAACCGGCGCCTGATACGCTGACGGCCATTTCCAGAAGCCGTGAACCGCCGGCGAAACTGCCAGTGCCGCATTCGGTCACTGTGCCGTCGTGCAGTACCACCTTGAGTGAAATCAGCATACCGTCAATGCTGCCGTATCCGGCCGAAAGGAATCCGCCTGCATTTATTCCAATGCATCCTCCTACCGTGCAGCCCCTTCCTTTCACCGGGTACAGCGGGAGCATTTTTCCGTATTTCGAGAGTTCGCTGTTCAATGCCTCTATCGTCATTCCAGCCTGAACCTCGACCTCGTCTCTGTCAAGGTCTACCGATGTTATGTCGTTCATTTTTCTGCCCAGATCGACTATTATTCCTTGCCCGACCGCCGCGTCTGTAACGCTTGTGCCGCTTCCCCTTGCGGTAACGGGCAGTCCATACCTGGAGCAGAATTTCATAATGGAGGCAACGTCCTCCTCATGCTCCGGCGTTATTACAGCGAGCGGGCGCAATTCAAAAATTCCCGCGTTCGAGGCATACGTCTGTGTCTGGATGGGGCTGTCTGCCACCCTCCCTGTAATGCTCTTCTCGAGTTCCGTCCTGTGCGAATTCCACAGATCGACGATGCCTGCCGACACTGCGCCTGCCATAAATGCCGTCTGTGAATTCCGTCAATCATCTATTTAATGCGCTCTATTTTTCAGCCGATTATAATTCAGTCAACTATAAAGTACAGTTATGCTATTCATCCCCATATGCTCAGAGAAGGAGACGCTGCCCCCGCTTTCTCCCTCAGGGGGGATGATGGCTTGGTGCACAAGCTCAGTGACTTCGGCGGAAAGAAGGTCGTTGTTTATTTCTATCCAAAGGATGATACGCCGGGATGCACGGTGGAAGCGTGCAGTTTCAGGGACTCAATGTCAGGTCTCCTTTCCCGCGGTGCCGCAGTCGTCGGTATAAGCCGCGACAGTCAGGATTCTCACAGGAAGTTCAAATCCAAATACAAACTGAATTTTCTTCTGCTTTCAGATGAGGACGGCAGCGTTTGCAAAAATTACGGAGTCCTCGTTGAAAAGAACATGTACGGCCGAAAGAGTTTGGGAATACAGAGAAGCACATTTGTAATCGACGAGAAAGGAATTATCAAAAAGATCTTTCCCAGGGTGAATCCGGAGGGACATTCCGAAGAGGTAGCCCGTTACCTCTGACCTTTCCTGAAGCTCCTTTTAACGGCGTTCCCGAGCGAAAGCTGTTTTTCGTCTATCATATGATTCATTTTCCTTTTTTTTGTGGCAACATACATGATGTTTGTTTTGTTCAGGCCGACAACCAGCGGGATTCTGCCCGCCACCTTTATTCCCAGAGACTTCATGCTGTTGATCTTGTCAGGATTGTTGGTCAGCAGCATTACAGATTTTACGCCAAGATCCCTGAGAATGAATGCAGCAGCATCATAACTGCGTTCATCCGGCTCAAAACCGAGGATCAGGTTTGCCTCGACGGTATCCGCTCCGAGATCCTGTATGTGGTAGGCCATCAGTTTGTTCATCAGGCCTATTCCCCTCCCTTCCTGCCGCAGGTAAAGCAGTATTCCCTTCCTCCTCCTGCTTATTATTTCGAGTGATTTCTTCAGCTGCTCTCCGCAGTCGCATCTGAGCGATCCGAGGGCGTCTCCGGTCAGGCATTCGGAATGTATCCGAACCAGTACCCGTTCACCCCCGGCTACGTTCCCGCTGATTATTGCCAGATGCTCCCTTTCAGATTCCATATCTTCAAATGCGATGACCCTGAAATTTCCTGATGAGGTAGGCAGTCTCGCTTCGGCGGTTCTTCTGAAACGATCCGCTTTACCTGACACCGCAGCATCCCTGTTGACCGTTTTGCTTTTGCTCTTCAATAAATTCCTCGTTTCCCGCTTGTATGTTTCCTGTTATTTAGTTTTCTGTTTTATGTGAGACTTCCTCAGCATGTCATTCGCCGAAAGCGTGGTTGTGCTCACTCCGCTTCCGGCGCTCCATGCCGAAACCGGTTGCGTTGCAGGCAGCCGTTTCCTGCGGAGTTATTTATTTAATTAAAAGTATTGCATCTGCGGTAGCATGGCAAAGGAAAAGGTAACAAGGCGATCCCTTCTTTCCAAGCAGGTAGAAAGCATTGATCTGATGAAAGTCAGACGCATATCGGATCTTGTTGAGGCATTCAGCGGCGCTTCCATTCAGGCACGCAACATCGGACAGGCCGCCCATGTATACGAAAACATGCTCACCGATGCTGACAGGCCGACAGTCATTCTCGGGCTGTCGGGTCCGCTCATCGCTGCCGGTCTCAGGAAGATCATAAGGGATCTCGTGGATCTTGGCCTTGTCGATGTGATTGTCTCCACCGGAGCTGTTCTGTACCAGGATCTCTACCAGGCCCGGGGATTCAAGCATTACGTCGGAAGTCCCCAGGCAGATGACAGTGTTCTCAGGGATCTTTCCATCGACAGGATATACGATACATATGTTGACGAGATAAAATTCGAGGAAACAGACAGGTATATCGCAGCCATCATCAATGAAATGCCTCCCGGTTCCTATTCTTCGCGTGAGGTCATGTCCTCCCTTTCGTCAAAGCTCAGCGACAGCAATTCGATACTCTATACCGCATACAGGAGGGGTGTGCCGGTGTTCAGCCCGGCGCTGAACGACAGCTCTATAGGCATCGGACTCACTCTGCTGCATGCCAGGCAGAAGGGGATGAAGGAGCATTTCGTCCTCGACTCGATAAAGGACAACTACGAGATTGTCGAAGTCATACTCAATTCAAGGAAGACGGGTGTAATTTATGTGGGCGGAGGAACGCCGAAGAACTGGATAAACGATGCAGAGGTAATGGCCGGCTATGCCTTCAATACCGAGATAAAGGGACACAGTTACGCTCTGCAGATAACGACAGATTCCCCGCACTGGGGAGGGCTCAGCGGCAGCACGCTCGACGAGGCAAGATCCTGGGGGAAAATACAGAAGAAGGCAACGACTGCAACGGCGTATGTCGAGGCAAGCATAGGTCTTCCGCTGATAGCGGCATATGTTATCGAGAAGAGGCTCCATCGCGGAAGGAAGAGGCTCAGTTTCGACTGGGACCGGCAGGGAAAGCTCGTGATTTCGTAGGCAAAACGGTGACGTAAAGGTTAATTACCAGCATCCGCGCTTCAAAATACGGAGTGAACAGAATGACTGATAACGGGAGTCCCGATAAACCGGTTGTTGTCGACGACAGGACATTTCATGACACGGTAAAGAAATATCCTCTGGTAGTAGTAGACTGCTGGGCCGGCTGGTGCCAGCCCTGCAAGATGATTGCTCCTTCTGTTGAGGAACTTGCAAAGGAGTTGAAGGGAAAAGTTGTTTTCGGGAAGCTTGATGTTGACGAAAACGCGAACGTACCACAGGAATTCGGCATAATGAGCATACCGACGCTTCTCATATTCAAGAACGGCAGTCATGTGGACACAATCATAGGTGCCGTTCCAAAGTCTGTGATAAAGGAAGCCATAAGCAGGCATATGACCCCCAACTGAAGCAAATCCGCTGCCCGATACCTTCCCTTTCTTTCTGCGTAGCCCTGATGCATGTGCCGCTCAGCCTTTTCCAGTCATGTCCAATCATGTCATGATCAGCGGTCTATCAGCGGCCCTCGGGGTCGGCCTGACTCTATCTGATCTCAAACCGCAGGGACCGGAACAGCTGCCGGAATAATACTGCGGCTGATTATACCTTCGGCGCATCTGCTTTGTAGAATCTGTCGAGCCTGAACCGGATTGCTTCGGTCGCCGGCCTGTCATAATGATTTTCAGGCAGGTTGGGCAGTTTTCTTCCCTCGGTCCTGAGGACACAGTTGTTTGCGGCTGATTTCCGGAAATATTCATCCTCTGAAACAATCACCCTGAGATCCTCGTCAAACGTCCAGAGATTCCTGTCAAAAAGCGAGTGATGATTCCGGCAGAGCAGTATTCCGTTCCTGATGTCCTTCGATGTTCCCCGATCCGCGACCGGAATCACATGGGCAGCTTCTACCGCGATCGCCTCACCGTGAAATCTGTAGCCAAGCTCACAAAGACTGCAGCGTTCATGATATGCTCTTCTCACGGCGATTCCAAATCTGATTTCCCTCAACCTTCTGACAGCCGCCGATAAATCCGGCGGTCCGGTTTCGAACGGCTGGAACGGCGAAGGCTCCTCATTGTCCATGGGACTCGCATCGACATCTATTGCCTCCCCTCTGACGGTAAAATGGGTCCCGTCAAAACCGTCGATGTATGCGAGTCCCATTATCTCATAGCTTCTCTCAAGATCAGGCACGTTCTTCTGAAGGAACACGGCGACAGGCACCCGGTCTTTCATGCAATTCCAGAGTGCCCTGTTGGTGCTCAGTGACATATCTGTTTTCCCGTTTCGTGCCTCCGGCATGTACCTGTACGACCATGAGCCGTCAGGCTGAACATTCAGCCCGCTGTCTTCGTATGTTCCTCTTTCCGTATGTCTGATCCAGAGCGCATAACTGGAATCGCCCGGCTTGTAGATGCCTTTCTGTGTCCGAAAACCGGGTACCATGTTACGCAGATCCCTGCTTGTCTTCACGGTCCCCATGATGTCCCTTAGCGCAGCGAGCGCTTCCCGGTGTTTCCGGCTGCCGATTGTGCTGAGAGGATCAACCATCTGAAGAGGGCATGGGCTTTGCATCTAAATATGATTCCCGAAATGCCCGCTTCCTTTAGGCAATGTTAATGGCAGGCAGCAGCACTGCTTCCGCCCTGCAGCATATGCCGAACACCGGGCAAAATCATGAAGTGCCGCAGTCCTGCGCTTCAGTCTTTCTTCGGTATCAGTTCAAGGCCGGTGAATTTGTTCCTGGATTCCTCCCGCTTGTGAAGTCTCCAGGCTCTCTCAAGGTGCTCGCATGTCCCAAGCCTGTCATATGCCAGGCAGTCGCAGAAGATTTTTTCGCCGGTTATGCTGACAGTTCTGACATGCGACTGCGTTTCGCTTTTTATTGCATAGACGTATACCCACTCGTCACCCTTACCTTTGATAGCCATCAAAGTGCATCCCGTCAGGGGTAACGTCATTTCACATTTATAAGCTCATTGATTGCACCACTTTTCTGTCATCCTTTTGTCGGACGATAGTCCTCTCTGCGGTACCACTGCGGAAAGTAGGGGAACCACTCATCGTCATGCTCGGACACAACAATCCTGTTTCCGTCAGGGTCGCTCAGTGATGCAAATCTTCCCCAGAAGGTTTCTGCAATCTCCGACAGTACTGCGTCGCCTCTGGAGTTCAGCCCTATCTCGAACAGTTCCAGGTCAGCTCCCTTTGACCTGAGCCTTTTTACCTCCCCGTCTATATCGTCGGTTTCAAACCGTAATTCCTGCACCGCCTCCGGTTTGCCTTTTCTGATTTCCAGCGTAACTCCGCCGCTGTCGAAGAGTGCACTTTCTTCATCCCTCTTCAGCAGTTTCAGTTCAAGGACGGCAGAATAGAACAGGACCATTGCATCCACTGATTCTGTCCTGAAACCGATCAATACCATTTTCAGCAACTGTCTCTGCCTTCCTTCAGCAAATCAGTCCGTAGCGGCCGGCAGCATGTAGTGATTCGACTGTATTAAATTTTTATATGTCAATGCTCTATCGATTATAGATGTCGTTTGAAATTTCTGTCGTTTCAAATACTCCGCTTACACCACTGCAGGATCTGGATGAAATCCTGTCGATATTCCTGTCCCAGATAGGTTACCTGCCTCCTGGTTATACACCCAGAAATGATGCGCTGGCTGTCGAAAACAGCATTCCCTTCCGTATATTCAGGGATTACTTCCTGCGCAGATCTGACAGGGCCTGGCTTGTGGAGGAAATTTCAGCGGATATCAGTGCGACCAAGGCCACCGTGTACAGGCACGTGAACAAGCTGAAGAGCCTGGACATACTTGAGGAAGTTTATATAGAAAAGGACGGTCAGCGGAAGAAAGGATACAGGATAAGGTACGGAAATATAAGCAAGGCCTGGAATTTCACCGAATCAAATGTTCAGGCGGCGATGGAATCATACAGGAAGACAGTGGATCACATTCAGAATATTTCGGAGGCACATAAATGAAAAATGATGACAGTGAAAATTTTTCGCTGGTAAAAGGATCGGTATACAGGATTGTAAGCGCGGCAGGATCTGACAAGCAGTTTGAGACAGAGGGGATTTTCCTCGGGTATGTGCCCTTCGGTGATGAGAGCGCCATTTCTGTCAGGATAAGCGATGGAGAGGACAAGGGAACAGTCCGTCTGCTTCCATGCAATTCCGTTTTCTATGTGGACATAGTGAAGCAGGAGAAGGCCGAGAAGAAGGAGTCCAAGGAAGTCAAACCGGCATTCTACGGGTGAACGGAAGCCTGTCCAGGTCACGGTGATGTGGTGAATATGGAGAACAGAAAACTCGGCGACGGGGAGATATCGGCAAAACTGGCTTCCCTCCATGGCTGGAAGATGGAAGAGGGGAAACTTTTGAGGGTAATGACATTCGGTAATTTCGAGGATGCGTTCTCCTTCATCGCAAGAATCGCCCTGGAAATTGAAAAAATAGATCATCATCCTGAAATAAGGAATGAGTACAGCAGGGTGGAAATCAGGCTCTCGACACATAAAATCAGGAATCCTGACGGCACCGTGTCGAGCGGCATAAGCCTCCTGGATTTCGAGCTCGCCGAACGCATCGATGCCGTAGCATCTGGCTACAGGCTGAAGTAATCGGGACCGCACCGGGCTGTTTTGATCGGGTGAGAACGGATGATGGCAGACCACTTCACAAAATACAAGGCGATGGTATTTCCGAGGGAAGTGCTTGCGGGCCATGGCGTCCTAAGGAGACTTCCGGCTGTCATTGAGGAACTCGGTTACAGGAGGAAGTGTCTCGTCATAACAGGCGACCACACCTTCAAAATAGCAGGCGGCAGGATAGCTTCCATGGTCGAAAAACTCGGTCTCCGGACAAGGACCGAGATTGTCGGCGATGCAACACTGGAAAACCTGCATGCAGTCTGCGCCTCCGCCAGGAAATTCCGGCCCGAGGTTATTCTCGGTGTCGGGGGCGGAAGCAAAATCGATCTCGGCAAGATGGCCGCGAAGGAATGCGGCTCAGATTTCATAAGTGTGCCGACCTCGGCATCGCATGACGGAATCGCTTCTCCCCGTGTCTCCATAAAAAAGGAAGGAAGGCCGCTGTCGATGGAAGGCGTAATGCCGATGGCAGTCGTTGCAGACACAGTCATAATATCAAAGGCTCCTTACAGGATGCTCGCGGCCGGTTGTGCTGATGTGGTCAGCAATTCGACTGCCCTTCTCGACTGGGAACTTGCCGTGAAGAAGGGTGCCGGAATTTACAGCACCACGGCTGCGTCCCTGTCCAGGTACGCCTGCGAATCAATCATGGCATCAGCGCGGAGGATCAGGGAAAACGATGAAACATCGGCCTGGCTTGCCGTCAGGCCGATAATAGCGTCGGGACTCGCGATGGGTGCCGCAGGTTCGTCGAGACCTGCCAGCGGTTCCGAACATCTTTTTTCGCATGCACTCGATGCTATCACGCAGAAAGGTGCGCTCCATGGCGAGCAGTGCGGCGTCGGTGCCATAATGATGATGGCACTTCATGGCGGCGGATGGGAGAAGATAAGGGACACACTTATCACACTGGGCTGCCCGGTATCAGCAGACGAACTCGGTATTCCTGAAAAGGACATAATAAGTGCACTTGTGGCTGCAAGAACTGTGCGGAATGACCGCTATACAATACTTGATTTGAAAAGACTTGATCTGAATTCGGCGCGGAAGCTTGCAAAGAAGACAGGCGTAATCTGAATATGCCGTTTGCGGCGCATAACCCGGGATGCTTCAACGGAATGGACTGCTTCGCTCCTTCCCGGTCTCCGGAATGCCGGCCGCCCCGCATGACTGCTCCTTTTTCATTCTCGCAGGAATGTTAAAACAAAATCTAATTTGTGAAGATTTAGATGAATAAAATATCATCTGCGAAGAAATTGTCCGCACATTTCAGCTGATTCGTTCAGCTGCCCGGCAGTAAGGAAAAAGGTATTAATATGACCTCAAATGCCCGCCGGGGATTAATATGCAGGCTGAAACGGTCGATATCGAAAGTGCCCGGGTGCAGTTGGAATGCATTCCGGCCACCCGTCGGAAGATGGGAAGCCGGGTCTTATGCGCAATGGCGTAGGTCCCTGGCATGCAATATTTCTCGGTTTTTCGCACTCCGCTCCTGCAGCGGATGTTGCATCCCTTCTGATAGGCGTGGCGATTGTCGCCTACGGCGCTATGCCCCTGGCGATGGTTCTTGGCGTCGTGCTGTATCTGATGGTCGGTAATACAAATTACTCGTATTCCAAGAATGTCGCAAGCTCGGGGGCTACTACACCTTTATTCCCCACGGGCTGGGCGCAAGGGGGGCTTCCGCATATGGCGCCTGGTTCCAGCAGTTCCATGAGCTCTATACATATTCACTCTTCGGCTCCCTGGGTTTTGCGACCACGCTCTATCTCTATTTTCCTTTTTTCCAGACCATACCATATCTCTGGGTCGGCTTCTTCTTTATACCGCAGATAGCCATTTTCCTGCTCGCCTATTACGGAATCAAGCCTTCGCTGCGCTATGTTCTGTATACCGGAGGGGCGGAAGCTCTTTTCCTTCTGGCGTCCAGCCTGCTGATAATTTTCGATGTCGGCCGCGGAAATACGCTGACAGTTTTCACGCTTGCGCCGACGCATGACCTTGTGCTCCCGCTCTTCTTCGGTCTTCTTTTCGCCGCCGACTCAATGACAGGTGCAATATCGCCCGCAAGTCTGGGGAGGAGATAAAGGACCCGAAGAGAAACCTGCCGAAGGCGTTTTTCGGAAGTATTCTGGTGGGAGGCATCACTCTTATTGTGGCATCCTACGCGCTCACAGTCGGATGGGGCATTTCGAACATGGCAACATTCGGGACATTTTCCAATCCTGGCCAGATTGTCTGGGACAGGTACCTCGGCCCGGTGGGCGGCATCATACTGGCGAGATTCATAATGAACAGCTATTTCTCCTGCGGCGTGGCCGGTATGACTGACGTGAGCAGGATGTGGTACTCCATGGCGAGGGACGGTATGGTATTTCCAAAGTCTATGGCAAAGGTACATGAAAAGTACAGCACGCCCCACAGGGTACTGATACTGACATTTGTCATAGGAACAGTCGTGACGCTGACAGCCGGCCTTCTCCTGGGTCCCCTGAATGTCACAATATCGCTGGCAATAACCTCCACGCTCTCTTGGATAGTTGTCAAGATGGCCACTTCCGCCGGGGTACCGATTTTCGCCAGGAGAGTCCTCGGCAGGGTTCACTGGTTCTTCCATGTCATCATCCCGCTGGTCGTAATTGCAATGACAGTTGTGATAGTTTACGCCACATTCGTCCCCCTGCCTTCCGGCATTCTGCTCTACGGCGCACTCATCTTTCCCGTCTATGTAATTCTGGGCGTTATCATTATAGAATACCAGATAAGGAAAAATCCGGAACTGATCCGGGAGGCAGGTAAGTTCTCTGTCTGAAATGCTTTCCGGCCCGAAGGCTGCCGGGTGAGTCAGATGTATTCGATCGGCCTGGATGTGGGAACAAGCTCTGTAAAGGCGCTCGCAGTGGGAGATTCATATCGTGTAGTGGCGGCAGCGCAGAAGGACTATCCCTCTCCCCTTATAACACGCTATCCGGGGTGGGTGGAAAGGGATCCGGAGCAATTCTATACCGTCTCGATCGATGTGCTGAAACAGGTGGTTTCGCGCCTTCCGAGGAATGCCGGAGACATCGGCAGTCTTTCAACATCCGGGAGAGAATCCTGATGTGTTCTGCCGGTTCATGACACATCAAACTATACCGTATCCGTCAACCGGACACGTCTATAGCCGTTTCCTCCTGGTTTCCAAAGTTTGACATGTGCTGTCTCTATATGCGCAGGCTGGTGTGCGCCAGACAGGCTGGTGCTGACTGGCATTTCCACTGAATCCGGTCTGCAGGTTTACGGATAGCAAACATATAATATGCGTCAGTCTGCTATTGCCCCTCCGTGTATGTCTTACAGTCGGATCTGGAGAAGCGACTGAGGTAAAAGGATGCCCGGAATTACGCTGATTGGTGAACATATCGCCAGGGAGGGAGGTGCATTCATTTTCAACGGGCCCTCTCCTGAATGCCGTGACTGCAGACTCAAGGTAGCCTGCCTGAATCTTGAACCGGGACAGCATTACAGGGTAGTTGAAGTCAGATCGAAGCATCACGACGATTGCGCGATTCATGAAGGCGGTGTCAGGGTTGTCAGGGTCGAAGAGATAACACACAGGATAGCCGTACGCAGGAAGCAGGTTGTAGAGGGATCGGTCATAGTTCCGGACAGGAGGAGCTGCAATTTCGTCGGTTGCCCCAGTTACAGGTGCTGTTTTCCGCAGGGCGTGCAGAAACAGAAATTCAAGATAATACGCGACCTCGGACCGGTGGAATGCAGGATAGGCGAAGAACTAAGGATGATAGAGGTGTAGCTGAAGATCCGCCGGTGTCTTCCATCAGCAGTTCAGCAGTTCAACGCCCACAATGTCACCGTTGCCGATATCCTTTCCCGCAGGCTGCCTGACAATTCCGTCAGCCATCGAGATGCTTGTTATGGCACCCGATTCCTTGAAAACCGGAATGCATCGGCCATCAACCACCTTCACCGGTATGAGCCGCTCTGTGGCGTTATCGCCTCTGCTCTCTCCCGAGAATGGGGCCGTAATCACAATGGCAGGCTGGCTGTTTCCTGCCCCCGACATTTTTCTGACGGCTGGTGCGACCAGATAGTGTGCGCCGAGGAAGGAGGAGACCGGATGGCCCGCCAGTCCGAACACGGGCCTGCCCCTTACAACGCCGAACATCGTAGGTCTTCCGGGTCTCATTCTCACGCCATGGAAAAGCAGTCTTCCCTCCTTTTCGATTGCACCGGCAACAAAATCCCTCTGGCCGGCCGAACTTCCGCTTGCAAATACGCAGGCGTCATATTTAAGCGCTGAAACAAGCGCTTTGCGTACCTCATCGTTGTCATCTGCCACAGTATCCATTATGAAGGCCCTCCCTCCTGCTTTTTCAACAACGGATGCTATGGTGTGCGAATTG
The DNA here is from genome assembly GCA_019721075.1 of Candidatus Sysuiplasma jiujiangense. Lineage (NCBI taxonomy): Archaea > Methanobacteriati > Thermoplasmatota > Thermoplasmata > Candidatus Sysuiplasmatales > Candidatus Sysuiplasmataceae > Candidatus Sysuiplasma > Candidatus Sysuiplasma jiujiangense. The sequence goes on along the minus strand of JAHEAD010000003.1, from coordinate 14,275 downwards.
ACATCATATATCTGTCCCCTGCGCGTCTTCCGTCCCACCGGGGAAACCTCGTCACCCCCGGGTATTACAGCTACGACAGGCCTTGCCGTCACCCTCACTCTTGCCATGCCCTGTGACGCGAGCGCACCGAGGATTCCTGCCGTTATCCTCTGCCCTTTCGCCGCAACAACATCCCCCTTTGCTATATCGATGCCCCTGAACGAAACATTCTCTCCCCTCTGCACCCTGAATGAGAAGGAGATTTTTCCCTCATCCGCGTTTTCATCCACACGCTCGAACATGACCGAAGCGTCAGAACCTTCAGGCATCGGCGCGCCTGTTGCGATGCCGACGCACTCCCCCTTTCCGACACTCCCTCTGAAGGAGTCGCCCGCCTTCACGTGGCCGATGATCCCAAGCGTGACCATCCTTCCGTCAGATGTGTCAGCGCTCCTTATTGCATACCCGTCGACCGTCGACCGGTCCCATGGCGGCACGTTTATTCTGCCCCTCACAGTCTGTGCCAGTATCCTCCCGCGGGCGTCATCGATGTGTACAAACTCCGACCGCCCGATGCCCCTGGTATGTGCTACAGCCGTCCTCACCGCCTGTTCAAGTGTTCTGTAGTTCCAGTTGCCGCTCATCTGCGGATCTCCCTTATTATGTGACCGATCTCAGGCAGTATTATGGCCTCCATCGCAAGACTCACAGCCTCAGGTGAGCCCGGAAGGCAGAAAACAATCTTTCCCTTGATTACGCCGGCGAATGCGCGGCTCATTATTGCAGCGCTTCCTATTTTCATGTAGCTCAGATATCTGAACAGTTCACCGAATCCGTCGAGTAATTTTTCCATAAGCGGTCTTAGCGTTTCATAAGTCACATCCCTGGATGTTATGCCTGTGCCGCCCGTAAACACTACAGCCTCCGCTCCTCCGTCAATCGATGCAGTCAGCGCGGAGAGTATTTCCCGGCCGTCATCCTTCACGATGCTGCGCACTGCAACACTGTGGCCCGCGGCGGAGACAAGTTTTTCTATGATTGTGCCCGAACTGTCGGTTTCGTGTGTCCTGCTGTCACTGACCGTCACGATGCCGAACAAAACCTTCTGCGGCGAAGTTTCCCTGTGGTCATGGACTGCCAGCGGATCCCTCCTTTTCCTTCGACACAACCCTTATGTCGCTCATGCACGTGAAAGGATACTGCCCCTCCCCATCCTTTTCCGTCTTCTTCACCATGTCCCAGATGGTCAGCAGCGACGCGTTCACCGCTGCAAGCGCCTCCATTTCAACGCCGGTGCCCCATCTGGCCTCAACCCTGCACATGCAGCGGACGCCTGCGCTGTCTATCCTGAATTTCACCTGAACTCCCGTCAGCGGTATCTGATGGCACAGCGGTATCAGTTCGGATGTCCTTTTTGCGGCTGCTATGCCTGCAATCTCGGCCACCGTCAGGACATCCCCCTTTCTGTTCTTCCCGCGAATCGATGCGATACTTGCCTTCCGCAGCCTTATCCTCCCTTCGGCCACTGCAACCCTTCGCACGACTGGTTTCGAGGTGATGTTCACCATCGATGTTTCGGTTCCTGCACCCTTTCTGACTGCCATTCCTCAACCTCCCCGATCTCCTTTTTCCAGATCGGTACTTTTTCCTTGATACTCTTCACGATCCCGGCGCACGCCCTGAAGCCTTCCCTTCTCCTCACTGACGAAACGGCTACAACGATGCTGAGCTCTCCCGCACCGACACTTCCAATTCGGTGAATGACGGCAGCATCAGACAGCCTGTATCTTCTGATCGCATTTTCCAGTATTTCCGAAATCAGTTTCTCTGCCATGCTCCGATAGCACTCATAATAGAGGGAATCAATTCTCCTGCCGTTTTCCGAAGGCCTGACACGTCCCGTGAACAGTACGGTTGATCCGCACCCTGCCGTATTGAGTTTTCCGAGCGCCATCCGCTCCGTGATAGGACCGTCGCGCAGTTCCACTCTCAAAGTCCACCACTCACCGGCGGCATCAGCGCAATGCTGTCTCCCGGGAAGATCTTTGCGCTGTTCCCGGCGAATACTTCGTTGACTGCCACAAGACATGAATCCATCATCGCGGAAAGCGACCGGTGCTGGATGGAGATCTGTTTTTTCAGCAGTTCCACAGTCCAGCTGCCGTCTCCCGGCATCTCCACCTGTATTGCATCAGATCGTGCAAGCTCCCTGAACCGTGCAAACAGCATCACTGACATCTTCATGCAGAGGATTAATACCTGTTTGTTTATCAAGCTTGACCGATTTAAGGGAAATAAGATTAATATGATAACTGCATTCAGAAACCGGTTTTAATGACAGAAAAATTCTCCGGTGTGTTTACTGCAATGATAACCCCGTTCACCTTGTCAGGCGAGCTGGATGAAACAGGACTCGTCGATGTGCTTGATTATCTTATATCGAGGAAAATAGACGGAATCTATGCTGCCGGGACAACGGGGGAGGGCATCTCCATGTCGGTCAGGCAGAGGAAGAGACTGGCTGAGATATGTGCGGACAGGTGCAGCGGCAAGGTACCGCTGATAGTCCATGTCGGAGCCAACGCAATTGAAGATGTGAAGGAACTTTCGCTCCATGCAAAGGAGACGGGCGTAGACGCAATTGCGGCCGTTCCAGGGAGCTATTACAAACCTGACCAGGAGGCGGTAATGAAGTATTACTCAACTATATCCTCGTTTACCGATCTGCCCATGTTCATGTATCACATCCCGCCGATGACGGGCGTCCATTTGAGTCCCGAGACGGCGATTGAAATCATGGAGGAACATTCCAGCATTATAGGCATAAAGGACAGCAGCGGCGATTTCAGAAACCTTCAGCAGCTTGTTTACGGAAAGCCAGACGGCAGGATAGTTTTTTGCGGCACGGACGACTACTTCCTTCCCGGCCTCATCACAGGCATGGACGGATGCGTGAGCGGTTATTCCAATGCATTCCCTGAAAGCTACGTGCACCTTTACAGACTTTTCCAGGACGGCGAATTTTCAAAGGCAATGACAATCCAGTCAAGGATTTCCGGGCTGAGGGCCCTCCTGACAGATCCGCGCATTCAGCCGATTAAGGAGGCTATGAAACTGAAAGGCGTGAATGCCGGTTTCGTAAGGCCGCCGCTCAGGCACATGACCGAAAAGGAAACCGCCAGGCTGAAACGTGAACTCAAGTCACAGGGTGCCATCTGAAATCATTCTGCGCTGCAATGCAAGCCAGCCGATGCTGCGTTTGCCGTTGCGTCAGCCGCGCACAGACTTCGCGGAAGAACCGCTGTCCGCTGTTTCTAGGCAATAGTTAATAAGCACCAATTTTATGGACGCTGAAAGAACCTCAAAAAGGCGGTGAATTATTTGCAGCTTCTCAGAAAGGGCAAAGTCAAAGAGGTATATGCAGTGGACTCTTCGACGCTTGAGTTCGTTTTTACGGATCAGATATCTGTATTCGACAAGATCATACCAGTGACGGTGCCCCATAAGGGTGAGTCGCTCTGCAGGACCAGCGCTTTCTGGTTTCAGTTCGTCAAAGATATGGGCGTCAACACACATTTTACCGAACTCGTCGCATCCAACAGGATGCGCGTGAGACGCTTCGATGTCATAACCGATTATGCAAAGATCAACGGCGAAACGAGACATTATCTTATACCGCTTGAATTCGTGATGAGATACTACGCAGCCGGCAGCCTGATGGATCGTGTCGCAAAGGGAGAAGTGAAGGCGGCTGAACTCGGCTTTCCGCCGGGCCATGCAGTCAGCTACGGTGAAGAACTCCCTCAGCCCTATTTTGAACTCACGACCAAGTTTGAGAAAACGGACAGGCATCTTTCTTTTGAAGAGGCAAAGTCAATATCTGGCCTTTCTGCAGAAGAGCTGGATAAGATCCGCACTCTGATACTGAACATAGACACTGCAGTTCAGGAGGAAGTGGGAAAAAGGGGCCTGATACATGTCGACGGCAAAAAGGAATTCGCCCTCGACAGGGTGAGGAATCCCGTCCTCGTGGACACCTTCGGGACCTGCGATGAAGACAGATGGTGGGATCTTGATGCATATGCGCAGGGGAAGATAGAGGAACTCAGCAAGGAATTCGTCAGGCAGTATTACAGGAACACGGGCTACTACTCGAAACTGGAAGCATCGAGATCGGCGCATGAACCGGAACCGCCTATACCTGCTCTCCCCGGGGACATCGTTAAGAAGACAACGCAACTGTACACCGACATGTTTGAAAGAATAACAGGCGAATCCTTCAGCTGATTCGCCGCACGAATAAAAAAAGGAAGTGAAAATATGAGGGCACTGGTCACAGGCGTATCCGGACTTATAGGCGCGCGTATTGCAGCAGCCTGCAGGAAGAGGGGTTGGGATGTAGCCGGCATCGACATAGTGAGATGCGACGATCCGGATGTCGATTTCGTGAAGGGGAGCATTATGGACCCCAAGGCGCTAAAAAAGGCAATCGGCGGGTGCGATTACGTTTTCCATCAGGCGGCAGCATCATCTTCGCCCATGTTCTATCCCGATCCGACAGAGGGCGTCGCTGTCAATACCATAGGCAGCATCAACGTGTTCAGGAACGCGGAGATCGAAAATGTTTCAAAGGTTGTGGCAGCATCCACTTCCAGCATTTACGGGAGTCTGCCGCTCCCTTCAAGGGAAGATCAGTTCATAACAGCCGCACCGAATATGTACGCCGCATCAAAGCTGGCAATGGAAAATCTCGGAAATTCGTTTTCTGCTGTCACCGGCGTCGGCATAGTATTCCTGCGTTATTTCAGCGTTTACGGCATCGGCGAGAGGAAGAAGGGAAAGATAGCCAATATGATTTCGCAGTTTCTCTGGGACGCGCTTGAGCTTGACGGAAAGGGAAGAAGGCCCCTGATTTACGGAAACGGGGAACAGACGAGAGATCTCATCTTTGCCGATGACATTGCAAAGGCAAACATAGCGGCTGCCAGATCGAAGATTGTCAACGGCGTCTACAACGTAGGAACGGGGAGGGAGACATCGCTTAACCAGATGGTATCCATGATTTCGGAGGCCACGGGCAGGAAACTTGAGCCTGAGTATGTGAAGAACCCTATCAGGAACTACATCTTCAGGACACTCGCCGACACCTCCAGAGCAAAGAGGGAGCTCAATTTTACAGCAGAAACAACTGTCGAAGAGGGTCTCAGGAAACTGATAAGTGAATTGAGCGGCTGAGCGCCCGGAACTCTGCACGATCCGGCCGCAAGTTTTCTAATGCGCTCCGGCATCCGGAATCCGACACCCGCCGCAGGTCCATGTTATTTCACGGGCCTGCATTCACGTGCAGGCCGGGAAGGAGGCCTTTCATGTCCGAAATGCTCTTCCTGTGCAATTGAGTGAGTTCTGCGCTGATTTCACTGTGCATAGACAGCGTCCCGTCCCATGGCAAAGCGATGGCCGCAGTTGTGCCTCCGCATTGATGGCCGACTCCTGCACGCTGCTGCAGGCAGTCAAACACGCAGGCCGGAACGCAGGCACATAAGGGCATGGGAATTTATTCCCCTTCAATCCAGGGCGTGCATTCTGCAGCCGTTTCTCCGCAAATGTTAATTAATGACCGCAAACTGGCCCTCATGTTGTATCATGCCTCAGGAAAAGCCGGCCGACCTTGACGCTGCACTTTCCGCAGATCCCCTGCTGCTTGCAGAGTTTGTGCTCTACGTGTATTTTCAGAACACACAGAAGATTTCTGAAAATGAAATCAGGTCGTCCGTTGAAAACGCGCTGGACAGCGGTTATACGCCTGCAGGCAGGGACACACTCGCAGACAATCTCGTAAAGCTACTTTTCGGGACGAAGATACAGAAACACTCTTTTTCTCCGGAGGCTGCGAAGGAAGCCCTTAAAAAGCTGCTGGATCTCCTGAATGAAGCATCCGAAAAGGGCCACAGATACCTGGATGAGATGGTAATCAGGAACTATCCTGTATTCAGGCCGATGCTTCTCGACAGCTATTCGAGAATTCTGAAGGAAAGGAGCATCTATGCCTCCATAAACAGTCATTTTCAGGCCGAAGCGGAGATTTACAGGGCCTCCTCCCTTGTTTTCCCGGGAACTGCGGAAAGCGCCGGAAAGAGGTTTGACGGTATGTATTCCGGGGAGGAGCAGGTCAGGGCTCTTGCCGATCCTGCTGTCAGGGAAATGGAATTTCTCCAGTGGTTCAATTCCAGGTTTGTCCTTCCTGCCGTCGAGCTTCTTCCGCCTGAATGGTATTTTGCCGAATTCAGGCGGCTCATGAGCGACAGGGTGAGACCGATCTTTGAAAGCGTCCTGAACCAGAGAAATTCGCTCTTCACAATTTCACGTTTCAGGAAAAATAGCGCCCTCTTCACCGATGCCGTGTCAAACGAGGAATTTTCCGTCAGGCTGAAGAACGGAGCGGATCTGCCTTCAGGTAAACTGATGGAGTGCACACTGATAAGGCATGCAAATTCTTTCAACCTCAACAGCCTGCTGAAGTTCATTCCCGACGATCAGGCCGCATCGATGAAGTCGGACATAATACGCAGAAGGAAGATTATGGCGGCCGTCGTGAAGAAATTCTCTGAACGGCATGGCTCGCAGACGCTCCTGCTTCCTTCGCTTCGTTCGGCTGTTGCTGCATATGACGATTTTGTGAAGAGCCTCGACTATCCCGAAAAGGGCGAAATCGGAACTCCGCTCCTGCTAAATTCCGAAGTGTTCAGGCAGTATCCGGATTATCGTGCTGCGCTCCTCTGTGAGGAGAACAATTTCTACATTTCACTGCATTACCCGCTGCTGATGGATGTCATGAACGGTTCAACGCGGGGACCGGATGCGGTGGAGACGGTTAAGTCCTGCTTCGAGAACAGACTTGCCCTTCCGTTCACTTCGCTGAAGAGGCTGTTCGCCGAGAAGAGAGAGTCGCTTTTGGCAGCGCTTCGGGTTGCCTACAGCAATCTGAACACGGCAGATGAGATGCGCGTCTTCATAATGAGGTCAAGAAACCATTCATGGGAGTATTCGCCGCTTCCGCTCTTTTCCAGCCCAAACCGGTTTCTCGACTTTTATGTCCTGATGGACTGACATGCTGCGTCATTTGCCCCCAGCAGCCTGACATGGCCGTGCTCCTCTGCAGTTTCGCTTCCGGACTGGCATTATTCTGAAATTCGGCAGATCATTTTCACAGCATTGTTTTTGCCCTGCAAACGGGAAGCAGCCTAATTAAGGGGCAATGCAGGTAGAACGAAAAAGTTAATCATTTCGAAAGGCCATTAACAGATACAGCAAAGCCGGTGCGGTAAATGCCTCATGCCAGGTTCTGTAAGTGCGGAAGGCCCACGGACAGCGTCGGAGCCTGCCCCACATGCGGGCAATTCCCCGCGTTCTGCAGGTGCGAGCATGTCCGGTTCTCCGACGGGCTGATGCACGATGCCATGGTTTAACGGCATACTGTCGGGATGCATTCAGGCAGAACGAGTCTGTCCGGTGGTGTTGAACGGTAATACCAGGCGGCAGGAGACCGGCTGAGCGGAATATGATATTTGAGGAACAGAGGCAGGCCGCTCCTGCTGCCGATGCCGCAAACCGCAGTCAGGGATAAGACTGAATATACCGAAAAGTTTCCTGAGGACGGTGCGAGTTATCCCGGGGAGTAAAGATTCGATGTCAGGCGGAACCAGATTGCTCCATGCTTCGGTCCCGGCAATGAGCAGCCGCCGTGGCAGGGCGACGCACCGCATTCCTCATGATGTGCCGAAGTGCACTCCGTTTGTAAAGTGGGCAGGGGGCAAAACTCAGCTCATCAGGCGCCTGGAGTGCTATTTTCCGAAATCCTTCAATCGCTATTTTGAGCCCTTCCTGGGTGGCGGATCCGTCTTTTTTCACCTGGCGTACCTGAAACCATCCCTGAAGGCAACAGTCTCTGATTTGAATGCCGATCTGATCAACGCATATGAGGTGATACGCGATGATTTGGGCAACCTCATCGGGCAGCTCACAGGACTTCAAAGGGATTTCAGGGCTATTCGTAACAGCAGATCAGACAAAAAATTATTCTATACCAGTATCCGCTCACTACCGCCCGGTCTTGAGTCCAGTCCTGTCGAAAGGGCCGCATGGTTTATTTTCCTGAATAAGACCTCATTCAACGGCCTGTACAGGGTCAACAGCAAAGGGGAGTTCAACGTCCCTTACGGGGACTACCCGGACGTTACACTGTTCCATGAAAAGAACCTCAGGAATATTCATGCCCTATTGAACAGGGAGGGGATCGAGTTGCTTCGGCGTGATTATGCCGAAGTACTTCTTCAGAATGCAGGAAAGAACGATTTTGTTTATCTCGATCCGCCTTACTACTCTGACAGCAACAGGGGTTTTACAGGTTACAACGCCTCTCTGTTTACCGGAGCCGATCAGGCAAGGCTTGCTGAGATTGTCAGCATACTAACGGAAAGAGGCTGCAAGGTTGTTGTGAGCAATGCTGATTCGGCTTTCGTCAAAAGGCTCTTCGACAGGACGAGACCTGCGGGACATAATTATTACTATGAAAAATTGAAGGCCCTGCGTGCAATAAACTGCAACGGTTCCGGCCGGACCGGCGCTCTTGAACTTCTGATTCGCAATTTCTGATAAGGTGGCACAATCCCTGTGCGACTGGAAGGCAAACAATGTTGAAAATTGCAAACCGGCCCGGTGCTTTGGCAGCCGGTTTTTCAGTAACTCCAATATATTGAGATATGTGGAAAATGGTTCATTAATTATGAAACTAGTTCAGGCCGAGATTCCAGAAGCGGAGCATCTTCTCCTGAAAAAGAGGGCCACTGACGAGCACAAGACCCTGCAGGAAGTCATAAGAGAAGCACTGAAATCGCATTTGCTCTCAGACAATGTTGATGTTAAAGATCCATTTTTCAGGGCGTTTCCAATGACAGGAAAGGCAGGCAGGAAGGAAAAGACATCGACTGATAATGATATCATAATTTACGGCTGCAAAAATGATATTCGCCGACACTGGCGCATGGTATGCTCTCGCCGTGGCCGACAACATCAACCATGCTCCTGCAATAGCTTTCCTCGAAGCCATATCGTCCGGCGAATTCGGTAAGATGATCACAACGGATTACGTTCTTGCAGAAACATATACCCTGTTGAGGATCAGGAAGGGAACGGAATTGGCCGCGCGCTTTGCCGGGTCTGTCGCTCAGAGCTCAAACGTGAAGACCCTCCGGATTGGCGAGAACGACTTTTCCCTCGCACTGGAAAAGCTCCTCAGATTCAAAGACAGGATGCTGAGTTTTGCAGACTGCTCAAGTTCAGTAGCCATGGACGCTCTCGGGATAACTGACGTGTTCGCATTCGATTCCGATTTCAGGACACTGGGTTATAAACTGCATCCGGAACGGCAAGAGCAGATTGAAGATCATTGCCTCTTGTTTTGACCGTATCGATTCCATACTGTTTTCTGTACAGATCGCTGCAATTGGCCAGGTAGCAGTCTGTCGAATCCCGGACTCCGTACATTGCCCAGCGGGCGTGGCGGGATTCGGTTCTCTTAATGCGTTTACACAGTGTCACGCTTGAGATGCATTTGTCCAGCGGAGCCGAAGTCTGTGAATGAAGTGAACACTTCTCGTGGAGAAACTTCCGCTCATTGTCCTTCACCATGATTCAAGTTCCAAGTCTTGGAAGCGTGAGAAATGGTTCTTATTGTTTGTTACCAGCGTAAGACCATTCGATACTGCAACAGCAGCTATCATGGCATCTCGAAAGTCGACAGATTCCCCCTGTGAAGCCAGGTAAGCCGAGTTTTCTCCCGCCCGCTCCGAAGATTCCATGCTCAGTGGAAGTACGTCAAGTCTTTCCAGAAGATTCTTCACCTTCCGTACGCTTCCTTTCTTATCCCTTGAGCGGTGAGCGCCATAGAAGAGCTCGAACGAGTTTACTATCGTGGTTGCCTGCCTACCCTCGTCATCCAGCTCTCTGAGCTTGCCCCTTGCCTCAGGTTTCCCTCTCAGGATGGCTATCAGGAAGTCTGTGTCAAGGCACTTCATTCCTGATCCTCTCCCTCATCGCTTGCCATCCCTTCGACAGCTCCATATTGATTTTGGTCTCCTCATGATCTGTCAGCTTCCAGATCCCAAAGCAATCTGACAGGCTGCCCCTCGTATGGGCCAATCTGAGGATGACTTCAGTGAAACTTTCATTCCCCCTCCTTTCTCGTTTCAGTGACTCGTATGCTTCATTTGTGATGGAGATATTTTTCGTTGCCATACAAGTATGTGTATGTGTGCACACACTTATATCACTTGGCATGGGCCTGCCGAACGCACGGTCCGGTTTTCTGGCAGGCTGGATTCTGTGTTTGGGCAACAGAAGACTACTGACAGGATCGAAACAGGCAACATCCAATCTTTTTAGAAGACGACTCTCCTAAGCGGAAAGTAAGGACTGAATTATGCCTTTCGACTCGAAGGGGAAATCGAAGAAATAAACGGGCGCGCGCCTGAACAGAGCGGGCGTGGTGGGACTCGACTCAAGAAGCGCGTTTACATCGTATCCTTTCAGGCTCCTCCCCTCTTTCCGAATTTCGAAGAGGACTGTTTTGCGGGAATAAAGAGGGATAGCTAAATATACAGATTGTATACAGACTGTATACAGATTGTATACATATAACACTAAGGTGGTAATATTAAGACAATTATGATCAACGACCAGGCCTACGAAAAACTCATTAGAATCAAGGGAAACAAGAGCTTTTCCGAACTTCTCTCTGAGCTGGCTGATAGCACAAAGCAGACCAACAAAGTGTCCATTTTGAAATTCGCGGGTTTGATCGACAGGAATGAAGCTCTGGAACTGCATAAGGCAGTGTTGAAGGTAAGAAGTGGTCTCAAGGCGAGACTGTGAAACTGTTTCTCGATTCTTCGGCTATAATAGAGTTGTTTGCCAACAACACCAAGGTCCTTCTTGCAATTGAAAAGGCAGACGAGATCTATACTGGCTCATTATGCGCATACGAAGTATTGATGGGCGAAAGGTTTTCAGAAGGGAAAAGCCTGAAATCCCATTATAAGGAGGTTAGCGCGTTTTTCAACAATGCAGCAACATTGCCTTTTACTCATGACGACTCAAGAACTGCTTCTGATATGATGGCAAGGCTTTCATTAAAGGGCGGGAGAGTTCCCGATATGGACATACTCATAGCAGCACAGGCCCTGAATAGCGGATGTGTAATATTGACCAACGACATCAGGCACTTTGCAGTCATTGAAAAGGAAACAAATCTCGAAATGCTGAGTTTTTGACGGTATCAGGACAGCTCATATTTTGTCAGCACGCAGTGCTCGCTCCTTTCCCAAGTCAAGTTGTGGAATGGAGACGTGGGATCAAAAGGGCTGGAACCCTTGACTCAAAACAGCAGCGGAACCAATAGGTCGACAGCTGCCTTAACATGGCGGGCGTGGAGGGATTCGGCCCCTTTGGTGCGTTTACGTCCGTTGATAAAGAATTCAATTGAGGCCGGATAGTGCATGGCCTGCTATTTATCCCATTTCTCCATATGACTAGTAGCGTGACTCAAAACTCTTTTCCTTCTTCATTGTAAACAAAGATCCGAAGTAAGGATGACTCAGCCTATTTGATGGTATGGCATGTAAGTGAGTTTGCAAACGAGTATGGACAGTGCCTCCGCAGACTACGGAGGGTTGATTCGCGCATTCAGTGCGTCTGAAATTAACTCTGACCGCTTTGTAAGAAACTTCTCGTAGTCATCATTCAAGACTCCAAACTCCCCAAGGTCACCGATAAGATGGCTCTTCAGTGTTGATTCGAGGCGTGGGTTAGTCTTGGCAAAGGCCCGAATGTACTTGCTTGGGGGCTTGGCGCCAATGTCACGCTTGTTAAGATAATCGTCGACTAAGGTGATGTTCGGGACGACATTCATTTCCCAGTCGTCCCAGTGTTTCCCACTGGGTAAAGTTTGCGTTCTCAAGAAAGCCTTAGGGAAAAAGTGATGGAAATTCTTGCTCGTACTTATCTTTAGCCAAGAGTTGTCAAGCTTGACCTTCGAGTCGTTACGAAATGATTTTGGCTCAAAATAGGCGTAAAGACATAAGATCGCCTTGGAGAAACTCTCCCCCGCCGAGAAGTAGGTCTGTTTGAGAGAATCAACATCGATCTCGATGGGATCATAGTCCGAATAGTCCGGAGTCGTTTCATTGAGGATAAGATCCATTCTCTTAACGTCAGCCCCTAACTTGGTTTCCGTGGCTGATGTAAATCTCCCCGACAGGGCAGCTCGCCAGAAATATTGAGAGAGGAGCTTGTCTTGGGCCGCAGATGGATGATTTCCTTTCATTTGTGTGAAGAAATAGGTAAATGGAACTAATAGTGAATCGTAGGGAAGAAGGCCAGAGACGGGAATTCTAAACTTGGTCGAAATGTAGTCCACTGCCGAGAATATTCCATCTACAACATCGTCCCAAGAGTCTATGAATTTGGTCTTCTCGAGTTTGAGGATGGTCTCCCTGCGAGCCTCTTTGGAAAGACAAACCGAAATACATTGAAGTACGGTTATGTCATGGATAGTTTCGAATCCTGCGTCCCTGAGACATTTGGTCTCGAATCCATCGCCCTCAACCAGAAGGTTGTACCGTTCCGCCAAGTCAAAACGTCTGGTCTCATCATACGTCTTGGCGACCATTATCTCAAAGAGTGTGAGCTCCGTGCCGGCAGTGTTGATGCGGGTAAACACATCGACCGCAACATCAATCGGGTGGTCAGATATTACAACTGTCGAGAAGTCATAACCAGTGAGACGGGATCTGTAGAGGTCGATCCTCTCAAGATCGCGCTTCGGATAAGAACCAGCAAAGTCGGATATAGACCCAGTCAAGAGATCCTTCACGGAAATGAGGTTACCCACGTCATGCTCAGTCGTGGTAAGAGAATCGCTGGTTTGGGGGTCTAGCGAGAGGTCGACAAAGATTGAGCCAAAGTCTATCTTCTTTCCTTCGCGGTCCACTCTCAGACCCATGCGAGTTGCAAAGAGGGCCGTTATACGTTGCTGGCCGTCTAAGACATACGTGACTGCATCTCCTTTCGGAACTTCGGGGAGTTTGGCTTTTCCGATCTCCTTGTAATGGCGAAGCTCTTCTCGAGTCTTCCAAAGAATGAACGTACCGATCGGATAGCCCTTTAGCACACTGTCAATCAGGGATGCTGCTTGGTCAACCTTCCAAACGAAGTCGCGCTGGAATTTGGGGATTTTCAGGTAACCTTGCTCTATGTCTGAAATCAAGTGATGATACTTCTTAGATTGAATCTCGGGCTGCTTGATCGTCATCGCAATCATCTCTGAGCATCTGATCGAGTATTTCAACCCTATGTCGACACCTATGGCGGCCATAAAGGGTTAGGAAAATAAGCGTTTTTGATTCGATTTTTGAATTGCCAGTGTGCTCGGACCGAAGAGTCTAAATAGTTAGTAGTATATACTACTGTTATGACCGTATATCCGAAGAAGAGAAGGACGAAGGCAGGCAGGGAGTACTACGAACTGTGGGATGCAAAGAGGGTTGGCGGCAAGGTCGTGATGAAATATGTGGGCTATCTCGGAAAGAGTCCGAAGTCCATACAGGAGCTGACACCCGAGCAGCTCCTCCCGTATGTGCGGAGGCTCATAGACACGGAACTGACGGATGTCGAGATGCAGCGCATACTGAAGAAGATGGGCGTGGAGACAGATGTGTGGCCCATCACGAAGATCATCATTGAGAATGACATGAAACTGAAGAAGCTGCTGCTCAGATTCAAGTGATTCTGTTGGTGGAACTGCACTTCACCACGGAGTCCACTGAATGCACGGTGTGCTCGTCCGAACTCCTGGCGTACAAGACGAAGAGAAGGAACGTCAGATCGGCGGATATGGGCTGCTTCGTCGCTGTCGAGCACATGAGACAATGCGGGAATGGCCACCCCCGCATTGTCTTCCGTTCCGGGAGGCTGAAAAACATTGTCAACGGGCACTGCACCTATGCCAATGATGTGATGGCGTCAGCGGCGACAATGCGCTTCATTGGCGGCCGCAGCTGCAGTGAGATTGCACGCGCATTGGATATAGGCATATCGGAGAGGCATGTCAGGCGCCTCTCCAGCACAGCGCTTGAAGTCTTTGCAAACATACATGAGAAGGGCGGCGACAGGCTCAAACAGCTGCTCGGCAGATGGGTACTGCAGATAGACGGCACGGTTGACGGCGAATACGACATGATTG